>JANPPB010000095.1:0-3048 GCA_031428295.1 Segetibacter sp.
CATCAAAAATAAAATATCAATTATGAAAAAAAGAAACATGTTAATTGCGGCTTTTCCGCTATTGTTGAGCTTTATGGTGTTTATAGCCTGCAATAAAACCAACGAAGGAAGCAGTCAGTTGAATATAAGAATGACTGACGCACCCTTTGATGCACAGGAGGTGAACGTTGATATAAAAGAAGTGCGCGTTAACTTTGAGAAAGACTCTCTTGGTTGGGTTTCCCTAAATACGAATGCCAAAATATATAACCTGTTACGTTTGCAAAATGGTGTTGATACATTACTAGCTACTGCCAGCGTCCCAAAAGGTATAGTAAAGGAGATACGTTTAATACTAGGCGCAAATAACACTATTAAGATCAAAGATGTTGTATATCCTTTATCGGTAGCAAGTGCTGATGAGTCCGGGCTAAAAATTAAGGTGTCAAAAAAATTGTCAGCAAGTCTTGAAACAGTATTAATTGATTTTGACGCAGACCTGTCAATTATTAAAACCGGTAATGATACTTATAAATTGAAACCCATAATAAAACTTAAGTAGCACCACCGCTCAATCAGAGAACCCCGACGGGGACGAGCTGTTATCGTTCCCGTCTTGAAATGCTTGCATTCATGAACACCCGTAAAAAAATCATAATGACGTGAATAATTTTCGGAGCTTGTCCCGATGCCTATCGGGAGTTACTTTCTTTTGATCAAGCAAAAGAAAGTAACAGATGATGAATGAAAAACAAAACGCTGAATATTATAACAACAGATTACTTCATCCCCGCAATAATATTAGCTCTACATAACTACAACACTTCAGCAATATGCGTCTGGAAATTGGATGCAATCATTTTAGTAATTTTGGTAAAAACACAACCATGAAATTAAAAGTTATAATACATGAAGCAGAGGAAGGTGGATATTGGGCAGAGGTTCCAGCATTGGCAGGCTGTGTTACCCAGGGAGAAACAATGGATGAATTGATTTCAAATATTCATGAGGCTGTCGAAGGTTGTTTGTCAGTGGAAATTGAGCCCTCCTCGATTGGAGAACATTCTACTTTATTAGAATTAGCCATTTGAAAACCATTTCCGGAAAGGAGTTTGCAAAAATCCTTGAAAGAAAAGGATGGAACTTAAAACGAATTAATGGCAGCCATTTCATTTATGCTCATCCAGAAAAAACTGAAATTATTTCTCTTCCTGTCCACAAAAATGATGATTTAAAGAAGGGTTTACAAAAAAAAGCTGATGACCATAGCAGACTTAACTGATGCTGAACTTTAAATAGAACTTGTTCATTATTATTTCCTTATCCTTAGCATTTAGGAACCTTCACACTAACAAGCATCGAATTACTAATTCCCAAGCCACAGTAGCACCACCGCTCAATCAAACAACCCCGATGGGAACAGCCTGTCCCGATTTTTTCGGGAGGCTGTTATCGTTCCTGTCTAACATATACTGTACTTCTAATTGCTTAACTTTAATAAAAGAACTATCATGGTTGCAGAATTAAAAGAAGTCATCTCAAAAGTAGAACAGCTTCAGGACGAAGAACAAAAGCAAATAGCTAAGCTATTAGAAGATGAAATACAATGGGATACCACCTTTCAAAAAACGCAGGACCAGTTAAGCAATCTCGCAGAAGAAGCACTTCAGGAATTTAAAGCAGGCAAAACCAAAAAAGAAGATTGGTAATTGAAATCAGTAACTACACAAAGATTTCGTAAAGCCCTAGCCAAACTTCCTGATGAAATAAAGGAACGTGCAAGAGTTTCATATCAACAATGGAAGCAAAATCCAAATCTTCCTGCATTACACTTTAAGCAAATACACAAACAAAAAGCTATTTATTCGGTTAGAGTTGGACTGTCATATCGAGCCCTTGGCATTAAGGAAGAAAATACAATTATCTGGTTTTGGATTGGTTCTCATGAGGATTATAACAATCTGATAGCTCAACTTTGAGATTCAAAAAATTCTGCATTGAAGTCCCAATGCCCAAGCCACATTAGCACCACAGCTCAATCAAACAACCCCAACGGGAACAGCCTGTCCCGATTTTTTCGGGAGGCTGTTATCGTTCCCGTCTTGAAATGCTTGCATTCATGAACACCCGCAAAAAGATCATAATGACGTGAATAATTTTCGGAGCCTGTCCCGATGCATATCGGGAGTTACTTTCTTTTTTTCAGAAAAAGAAAGTGACAGATGATGAAGCAATACAATGAGTTGAATATTGCAACAGGAGATATATTTTTACTTTTCCTTCGTCCCAATTAAAACTAAATTTGTAACGAACTCATAAATATTATTCTTATGACCTTGAATGAAAATTTTGTAGTAGATGCAAAGGGTAAAAAGGTAAGCGTGCTCCTACCAATCAAAGAATATCAAAAACTACTTGATGAATTGGAGGAACTGGAAGACATCAAAGCTTATGATAATGCAACTACCCGTAAACAGGAATTTATTCCATTAGATAAAGCTCTAAAAGAAATTGAAGCTACCCGTAAAAAGAAAAAATGATGTATCAGGTAGTTATCGAAAAACAAGTTCAAAAGCAATTATCAAAAATCTCTACCCGCGATTACAATAATGTTGTTGAAGCAATGAAAGATTTAGCCAACAACCCAAGACCTCACGGTTATAAAAAACTAAAAGGAAGACCAGGATACAGGATACGCATTGGCGATTACCGGATCATCTATAATATCAATGATAATATTCTTACTGTTTTTGTTTTGGCAATAGGTAACAGGAGAAATGTCTATGAATAGATCAACTATAACCGACTTGGGAGCAGGTCACATACCATCACCAATATCTCTTACAAACCCCCATACAAAAAACAAACTTAAATACACTTTCCAAGCCACATTAGCACCACCGCTCAATCAAACAACCCCAACGGGAACAGCCTGTCCCGATTTTTTCGGGAGGCTGTTATCGTTCCCGTCTTGAAATGCTTGCATTCATGAACACCCGTAAAAAAATCGTAATGACGTGAATAATTTTCGGAGCTTGTCCCGATGCCTATCCTATCGTGTGGACACAT
>JANPPB010000096.1:0-2209 GCA_031428295.1 Segetibacter sp.
CACAAGCTTGTATAGATTCACATCCCCACGTTCGAAGTGCCATTGGTACAACCTAACAATAGCCATGCAAGGAAATTTATACCAGCGGCTGTCCCCTCCTCAACTCCCTCGTAGTTTTTGTTTTGCCGTCATGGCTCCACCCGGGAGGGTTGAGTAAGTATTTGAGGGCATTGGTTACAGACCGTCCTCTTTTTAAATCTTTTGATAAATTAATCCATTCGTGAAAGGCGATCCAAACTGGGTTGAAAGTGTTTACATTTTTGGTTAGTCCATAAACCGGCTTTTCTTCTTCGGGTTTAAAAGTGCCAAACATCCTGTCCCATATAATTAGAATACCTGCATGGTTACGATCCAGGTATTTAAGATTGGTAGCATGATGCACCCGATGGTGAGAGGGCGTATGGAAGATAAATTCAAACGGTGCAGGCATTTTCTTTACTCCCTGTTGATCGCATCCGGTGCATCTATTGAGTGCAAAGTAGCGCAGTGATGGAAGCCTGCCAGGATACGAATAGTATGCCTGTACTATGGCTGGGTTTCTTGTGGTGTTTTTTTTTGAGCAACCCGATTTTTTAGATGCATTGCATCCCAGGTTATTTTTAAAAATGTCAAAAAGGATATTTCAAATATCAAATTGAATATCATTAAAGGAATTTAATCGGATACCTTTGGAAACAGTACTGAAAAAGCCATATTCAAAAATTAAATTTAACGTTGCAATGCCCGAATTTCTTTTTATCTCTGCCACGTCGTACATTTTCTCATTTTTAATTTCTAAGTCCTTAACGTTATCCTTTTCTCCCATCCACTTTTAGCCGAAAATTGGTCATGGGGTGGTTTTTACCAAACCTTCATGGGTCGGCAGGACTGCCAGTTCTACATCTTATAAAAAATACATTTGTGGGCAAGCGATTATTAAAATTGTTGCAATCCAAATAATGGCGTTATTTACTTGCATCTATTTAAAGAGCCTAATGAAAAAGTTTTTCAAAAATATTAATCTTAAAAAAAGGGTAGTTTTTATTACCCTGGCTATAGTATTGATATTTGTGGTCAATCCATTATTGCTCATTAATTCTTATGCTGGCGATGCACCTTTAAATGCTTCAGAAAACGCAGCCATTGCAACCCAAAGCAATTCGTTCTGGCTTTGGAATTTTTTAGGTCGCCTGCACCCCTTATTAGTTCATTTTCCGGTGAGCCTGCTTTTACTGGCTGCTGTTTTAGAGCTGTGTACAATCAAAAATTTTGATTCGAAATTAAGACCCGGAATAAATGTGCTGGTAGCATCAGGAGTAGGTGCTGCGGTAGTTTCTATAGTTTTTGGCTTGTTATTGGCCAGGGATGGAGATTACGGAGAGCAATCCTTAAATCTCCACCAATGGACGGGAATTGTAACAGCAGTCTTTGGAATGATTAGCTTATTCCTTCTTTTTAAAATAGCCAGGAAAAAACAGGTTCAATTCATAAAGCCATACCGTGCAATACTTCTGCTAACAGGTGTAGGCGTAAGTGTCGCCGGACATTTTGGTGCTACTTTAGCACATGGAGAGGACTACCTCTCGGCCACGCTTCCATGGAGTGAAAATTATGAAGCGATGCCTGTTAGCAAATTCGATTTTGCTTCCTTTAAAAATGATACAGCCAAGCTTACCATAAAGGAGGAAATGGAATTGAATGTACAGGTGAGAAGCATTCTTGCTCACAATTGCTATAAGTGTCACGGGCCTGAAAAAATAAAAGGCGAGCTTAGACTTGACTCCAAAAAAATGTTCTTTAGAGGAGGCGAAGATGGTCCTGTAATTGTTGTAGGTAACCCTTCGAAAAGCGATTTGTTTCACCGGATAACACTGCCTGCAAATCATAAAGACGTAATGCCATCAAAAGGCAAAAAATTATCTGAAGGTGATATTGCTATAATAAAATTCTGGATTGAAAAAGGAGCACCATGGCCGGACGGGAGAGATAAAGAAAATAATTACCGCGTGGCTAAAATGGAACCAAGAAATCCACCGCTTCCTGCTGCTACAGCCGGGTTGCAGAACCCTGTTGACTTATGGGTGAATGAATATTTTAAAAAAAATAACATAAAATGGCCTTCTGCTGTCGATGACAAAACCTACTTAAGAAGGATATCCCTCGACATTATAGGATTATTGCCATCGCCTGAAGATGTTAGCAATTTTATTAAAGATGCGAGGCCCGATAA
>JANPPB010000097.1:0-5422 GCA_031428295.1 Segetibacter sp.
GCAATAGTGGCTCCTGAGGTGCTATGGTCGCCACTAATGACTACAGGAAAAAAGTTGTTTTTAATGGTATTCTTTACAGCCATGCTCACTTTCTCGTACATAGCCGCTACACCTTTTATGCGTTTTGCATAAGGCGAAGCAATAGGCTCGAACAAAAGGTTGTTTTCGCTGGGGATGGTTTCGGAAGGGAAGTGTACAAAGAAATTACTCATGAAATCGAGTGCTGCAATCTTAATGGCATCAACGCCAAGACTTGCGCCTCGTGTGCCGGCACCAATTTCGGAGGGTACTTCTAAAAGCTTAATATTTTTCATTTAAGTTGAATTTCAATTGTGTTTAAAAAAGAAAGTACAAAGCAAATTGAATCAACTTAATCAGGAATGTAGAATGCAACAGGCAGCAGCATTTGAGCAAATGATATTAAAGCCGGATGTATGGTTGCACATTTAAGTATCATGAATTGGTTTCAAAGCTACAATAATCCTTGTAAAGGATCATGTCCGTTCAGGGTGCCGTACGAAGCAAGCACTTTAAACCTGGTAAACATTTCTTCTTTATACCAGTTTTCTTTCCTGGTTTTTTTAATCACTTCGGCATGATCTTTCATTTTGTACGCAAACTGTTTCATTAATGCTTTGCTTTTCCAAACACTAAAGGTTGCCTGTTTTATCCAGGGTGCTTCGCCTACACCAAGGCTGGTAACAAAACCTTCTGCAGTTGTCATGCCGGATGCAGCGCCTTCAACATTGCTCCAAAATGCTTTCAACTTATTAACCCGAATGGTTGCTCTTGTTAATACGGCGGTTAATCCTTCAAACCCGGTATTCTTTGGTAAGTCGCCAAAAACTTTTTTACCATCCCATAAACCGTGGCTCTCAGTGGGTTCAAGTACAATAGTCCATGTTTCGCACTTAAATGTTTTCCACCAGCGGGTTACAAATGATCCATAAACGCTTTGCTGAAATTGCAGTTTGTCACTTTCAGCAATTCCATTTAATGAAGGATGAACAGTTAATATGCCCCACTGTTTAAGATCAGGAGTTTTATCGAACGTTCCGTTTTTGCCACAACCCAACAGCTTGTAAAAGGTTATTTTTTTTTGAAATAAAAAAGGTAGCCTGAAGATGGCCATCGAAGCCATACCTGCCCAGCTTGCAGCAGTTGGATAGCGGGCCATGGTAAGGGTAACATACATAGCCGCAATATAGGTTACAAGGGTTTCAAATGAATATTGGGTTTAAGCATGGAGCCAGGGTAGCAATGAAGTTCAATGCATTAATCGCTTATGAAATAAATGAGGAAACAAAAAAGCATTACCATTACCAGCACTACCAAAATTTTATATTCATTCCATAGGGAGGCTTTCCTGACTTTGCGGTCAAAATTCATAATTTCTACCAGGAGATCGTTATCTGTCTTTGCCAATTTAACCAGAAGAGGCACAATGGTGTTCAACCGTAAGTAAGGAAAATATTTAGATGCAAACATGATGTGTCTTGCAAATTCTTTGAGTTCAGCCTGGCTTGCATTTTCTTCCAAAGTTTTTACAGGGATGGAATTCAACAGATCATTTACCTGTTTAGATACAGATATAAGATTGATCCGGTCAGGGTCGGAAGAGGCAACATGATTTCGTAATTTTTTTGCATTTAGCAATACAAATTTCACATTGATGTGAGTTGGGTTTGTCTTGTGCGCTGAATGCGCAAATCCAAATCGGGAGTAGTTATAATCGTTGCGCCTTTTATTGTCGGACAATACACGGTAGGCTTCAGTAATCTCTTTAAATTTCAGCTCAAACAATTTGTTTCCGCCATTTTTATCTGGGTGATACTTGTGCGCAAGTTTCCTATATGCCTTTTTTATTACCAGTAAAGATGCGGTAGGAGTGACCTCTAAGATGCTGTAATAATCTTTTAACGACATAAATTAAGTTACCCGATATCCAAATAATTGATCATCCGCAAAAGTAATGTCTGTCTGATAACACAACGTGTTGATCGACAATTTTATGAGAAGGTGACAATGCGTTTTACTTCTTATTGAGGATTAAAATCTAACGATTTTACAGGATTGGAAGCATTGATTAAAGGGAATTTTACTGATAATTGGAGCGTTTTGCTTGCAAAAAAATGAACATAATATTACTTTAGTTGCTTACAAATACATTGTATCATGTACAAGATTTACTTATGCTTTACCATGCTCCTGAGCCTTTGCCTTACGCAACAATCCTATTCGCAAGGCTTTTTAAAAAAGCTAAAAGATAAAGCCAACCAGGTAGCAGACAAGGCTGTCGATAAAAAGATTGCTGATAAAACCGGGATGGGCCAGGATAATAGTGGTAATTCGCCCGGTACAAATAAAAATGGTAAACCCCGAAATACCAGTGGCGAGGGTTTAAAAAATTCGACTCCTCCCGATGTTGTGCAGCAAATTTCGGACGCTGAAAAAGCCCACGATGCAAAAAATTTCAGTGAGGCACGCTATGCCATTCAGCAGGCATTATTAGGGGTGGAGATACAAATTGGTCAGTTAATTTTAAAGTCGTTACCCCTGACCGTGGTCAACTTGCCAACAGATACAACTGAAGACCGGGTAATGAGTACCCAGTGGGGTTGGGCAAACCTTACGATACAACGTATTTACAGGCAAGGCGATAAGCAAATGACCGTAGTTATTGGCAACAATCCATTGTATTCGGGCATGATGGATTTATATTTTAATAATGCTTATGCAACACAGTCTACCGGTGAAACGCAGAACATGAAACAGATTAAAGTAAAGGGTTACAAAGCAGCCATAAAGTTTGATGCTAACGAAGGCTATTCAGTTTTGGTACCCCTTGGTCAGTCAGGTATGATGACCTGGCAGGGCATCAATTTCAGTAACGAACAGGATATGTTGACTGCTGTTAACACTTTTGATATAGATGGCGTGAAAAATAAATTGGGAGAGAAATAATATTCAATTTTAAAAGACCATAAAATGAAACATTGCTTAATAATACTATCTTTTTTTGTAACCCTACAGGCCAGTAGCCAGGCTTTGAATTTTAAAACAGACATAGCTACGGCCAAAAGTGCTTATGCTTCGGGTAAACTTGAAGATGCCCATTTTGCTTTGCAACAATCCATGCAGGAGATTGATATCATCATTGGTAAGGAAGTTTTGAAATTACTGCCGCTTAAAATGGATACACTGCCAGCAGTTACTGCCCAGGATAATGTTACAGGCAACATTAGTTTTTTTGGTGCAACCATCCATCGCAGTTATGGTAAAGGAACAAAAAAGGCAGAGGTAGAAATTGTGAATAATTCGCCGCTGTTGGGTACACTTAATGCTTTTTTAACCTCACCATTGCTGGCAGGTTTAGGCAATGATGGAAAAACAAAAGTGCTAAAAATACAAGGTTATAAATCGAGGTTGACTAAGGAGGAAAATACAGGTGGCAGTCCATCTTACCGGTTGGAAATACCATTCAGTAATGCCCTGGTAACATTAAATGTAAATAACAGCACAGATACTGAGATTATTGCTATGGCCAACTCCATACCCTTTGACCAGATTGCAAAGTTGATTCAATAACAATTGCAATTCGAATTGGTTTATACCATATTTTCCAGTGCTTTCGCATGCATGTAAATTGGGCTTTATCGACCCAGGCGCTACAGGTATATGTTTATCATATTTTATGACATATTCAATGGTGCCGCTATGGCAAAGGTTAATGGGGTACATCGTAATGAACATAGACCGGCATAGTCGGTAGGGTGGTATCAACAATTTTTTCACCAAAAACAACTATAAGAATTATGCTGAACTGTTTTCAGACAGCCTTATAGCAATAAACAAGTTTCTTCTTTTATACGCCTATACTGCGCCATCAGTACAATAAATTGTTAGCATGTATCGTTTTGTAATTTGCATCGTACAAAAAAAGCAAATTATAAATAATGAAAAATAAAAGCAGGGTAACCGCCATTTTAGCTGCATTAACTATTTCTGTAGCAGCATCATCAATTTTTTCCTGTAACAAAACCTCAGAGGGTATTGTTAGTAATGAAAAAGTTTCCGTGTTTTTAACTGATGATCCGGCATTGTACAGTAATGTATTTGTAGATATAAAATATGTTGAAGTAAAAGTTCAGGAAGGGTATAAAACAGTAGAACACTTAGGGGATAAAGACGATGATGATAACGATCATTTTGATGATGATGACAAAGATTCTGACAATGATAATTCGTCAAAAGATAAATATGGCAAATGGGATACACTTGTCATAAGAAGTGGAGTTTATGACATTGTCAAATTAAGAAATGGTGTTGATACCCTATTTGGACAGGGAACTGTAAAAGGCAGAGTACGCAAATTCAGGTTAACACTGGGTAACAGAAATACAATTGTGGTATCGGGCGTTACATACCCTTTAAACTTGCATCAGGGTGTTAATAAATATGTTTATATTAGAATTCATAATCGTCACCACGATGTTTTGGGGATTAATCATAATGGGTATTGGTTGGATTTTGATTTAACCAATTCAATTGTAGAACAGGGAGGAGGCTATTTTTTGAAGCCCGAGATAAAACCTTTTTCAAACGGACATTTTGGTAAGGTACAGGGCAAAGTTTTCCCGGATGAAGCGCGTGCTGTTGTAAAAATTTATAATTCGCTTATTTCGGGTACAGCGATCCCTGAAAAATCAGGAGAATATAAAATCAGGGGGTTGGCTGAAGGGACTTATAAAATAATTTTTAAAGGATCAAATGGTTTTAAGGATACAACTATCAATGATATAAAAGTTTTGAAAAATAAGGAAAAACAGATTCCTGATATCAGATTACACAAATAATTTTTCTGCAGGTCGCTATGAGCGATTTAAATATGTAAGGAAACTGTTCGTTTGAGCAGTTTCCTTTTTTTGTTTAACCAACCACTAATCAATAACCCTGTATAGGTTTATAGGTTTTGCCATATATGTCTTTGTATAAAAAAGAAAATTGGGCCCTTACTTTCAAAATTTATATTTGTGCCTAAAGCAAAATGGCGGGTGAAACACAATTAAAACTCACAAAGAACAAATGAGTGCAGATTATAATGAAGAAAGTATAAAAAGCCTGGACTGGCGTGAGCACATCAGGCTTAGGCCGGGTATGTACATTGGTAAGTTGGGTGATGGCACCAGCCCCGACGACGGAATTTATGTGTTAATGAAGGAGGTGATGGATAATTGTATTGATGAACATACCATGGGTTTTGGTAAAAACATTGAGCTGTCAATAGAAGATAAAACGGTTACCATCCGCGATTTTGGAAGGGGTATACCGCTGGGAAAATTGGTAGATGTAGTAAGTAAAATTAATACCGGCGCCAAGTACGACAGCAAAGCATTTCAAAAAAGCGTTGGATTAAACGGTG
>JANPPB010000098.1:0-1971 GCA_031428295.1 Segetibacter sp.
GTTTAAAGGTACCGGTAATATGGAATTGCAACTGGATCGTCGCCTGGCTAACCGTAGAATTTTTCCTGCAATTGACCTGGTATCATCATCCACCCGCCGCGATGATTTGCTGCTTGACAGGGAGACCTTGCAACGTATGAACATTCTTCGCCTGTATATAAACGACATGAATACAGAAGAAGCTATGAACGACTTATTACGCCGTATGCGTGGTACAAGAGACAACGTGGAGTTTTTGGCCAGCATGAATGGATAAAAAAATAGCTGAATTTTTTGAAAAAATAGCTGCCTGTCAGGTGGCTATTTTTTTTGGGACCAGCTAGTTGTTCAACGGGCAAAATCGTTGCAGCCTGCCCCGTCACTTTTGCGGGGTCGCATTTCGTTCATCGGGGGTGCTTATGGCAACAGGTATACCATCATCTATAAATGTTTTAGGTACAAAGTATTTAAAAAATTAGCTGCACAACGAACATTGAGAAAGGAGAGCCGTCATGCTGAATTTATTTCAGCATCCCCTGAAGTTTGTACTTAGGTATTTGCCACATACATTATATTACGGTGCGCTGCACCTTATTAATCAATGAAATTTGATGCTACAAATATTACCGGTGCTCTGCACCTGTAAAAGTTATGTAATGTTGTTCTGTAATTGTAAATGTGGCTGCACTAACAACAGAAGTTGCGAATAAACGTCAATAATCTGATTACCGGCACCTATCGAAAACTAAATCAATCTTCGATGTTTTTTCTTTGCATCGCAAAACTGCGACTAATGGTATAAACCTGGATTTATAATAACGAAAATGCCTAAAATTCTTAAGTTGATGAAATAGGAAAATATTACCTGTGCTAAATATAAAAGCTCCGTAGGTGCTTCCTATTCAATACTTATTAGGCGGCACCTACGGAGCCGGAAACTTAAAATTCTGAATTTACTACAAACAGGATGCTCCTCTGGAGCAAGAAAACCAATTTTATTTATTAAAAAATTTCAATTCTTATCTCCCATATTTGTGTAGAATTTACTACAAACAGAACGCTCCTCTGGAGCGACAAGCCATCTATCCTTGTGCTGAAAATAAAAAAATTTAAACTCTCTTCGTTTGTTCACAAACGGTAGGTACACGAGTATGGCTGTTTATATAGTAGTATTCAACCCTGGCCCAAAAAATTCAACTCACATTTTTATACGGCGGTAACTATGATGTTTAAGGGCACAATAGTGGCCGATTAACGATCGGTGCAGTCAAAAAAGCTTTCTATATTTGTTTTCTTTTTAAAACAAAACTTACAAATGAAAAATATTAAAACCTTGTGCGCCCTAACCGCAGTTGTTCTGTTCACTGCCTGCTATAATCCTAATTCTTCTACCAGCCAGGAAAAATCAGAAGAAACAACCGTTTCGGAACATGGTGAAGCTGCACACGGTGGTGGAGAACATGGAGAAGGTAAACCGGCTGATAAAGCAGCACATGATGGTGAGGGTACTATGCATGCAGATACAAGCATGCATTCAGGAGCAGCCATGCACCCCGATTCTACTATGCATTCAGACTCTACTCAACACTAATAATTTTTAAGATTGAAGTAGTCAACAACTAAGAGATATATAAACAAAGAGCCGGCGTTACTAAAACACCGGCTCTTTGTTTATTGTTTGTTTTAATAAGCTTACTGCACAATAATCTTATCAGACCTGCTTTCGGTTTCGGTTTCAATTTTTAAGATGTAAATGCCTTTTGCAAGGTTTTGTAATGGCAACTTAATTTGCTCACCAACTTTACCGAATGGCAGATAAGTACGGTATACTGTCTTACCGGAAGCATCGGTTAATCCAATGTTTATTTTCTTCATATTATCCAATAACCTGATAGTTGATTGGTTATGTGCAGGGTTAGGATAAATGGTCCACGTTTGACCGCTTTTATCAAGGGTAACTTTTGCTACCGATGAATAAGAGAATTGTCCATC
>JANPPB010000099.1:0-2258 GCA_031428295.1 Segetibacter sp.
AGCCATTTTTCTTTTTAGAAACAATCAGCAAAAGCAGAAAGTAAATGCTGTATTAAAGCAACAAAAGGAAAAAACCGAAAAAGCATATCAACAGTTACAAGCAACACAGGCACAATTAATTCAGCAGGAGAAAATGGCCTCGCTTGGCGAACTCACAGCCGGTATTGCACATGAAATTCAGAACCCACTCAATTTCATCAATAACTTCTCCGAAGTAAATAAAGAATTACTCGATGAAATGAAAGCCGAATTAACTAAAGGCAACACCGACGAGGCAAAGGATATAGCCGATGATGTAATCCAGAACATGGATAAAATTCATCATCACGGCAAACGTGCAGATGCGATCGTAAAGGGCATGCTACAACACTCAAGAGCAAACACAGGCAAAAAAGAACCGACAGATATTAATGCTTTGGCTGATGAATATTTACGCTTGAGCTATCACGGTTTAAGAGCAAAAGACAAAGACTTTAATGCAGACTTTAAAACAGATTTTGATGAAAGCATTGGTAAGGTAGAAGTGGTACCACAGGATATAGGAAGAGTATTATTGAATTTATACAACAATGCTTTTTATGCGGCCTCCCTGCCCTCCAAGGGAGGGTTTAAAAACACGATGACTATTAAAAATCCAACTGTCTGGGTAAGTACAAAAAAAGAAAGTGATAAGATTGTGATTAGGGTTAAAGACAACGGCCCGGGTATACCGCAAAAAGTATTGGATAAAATCTTTCAACCCTTCTTTACCACAAAACCAACGGGGCAGGGAACAGGGTTGGGCTTGTCATTAAGCTATGATATTATTAAAGCACATGGGGGCGAGTTGAAGGTGGAAACCAAGGAGGGGGAAGGGGCAACTTTCATAATTGAATTACCAAACAGATAATATGCTAATTCTATTCATTCCTTCAATGCTATAGACCCTGGTTCATACAATAATCAAGCACACGACCGCGAGTTGAAGGTAGAAACAAAGGAAGCCCGCCTGAATGACGAAGTCGGGCAGGGTGAGGGAACGGAGTTTACCATTTTATTATTCTTATAATGTAACTCTGATCCAACGGTACTGAAAGAAGACAATTGCGAACCTGGAAAAAGAGCAAACTAAATAACTGCAAATGAAAACAATAATTCTCCTCCTGCTGGTTAGCCTAAGCCTTAGTTATAGCCATGCTCAACCAAATGTCAGGGACAGCCTCAACCAATTACTGCAAAAAGAAAAAAGCGATACCAGCCGTGTTTTATTATTGGTTGAACTCTGCTTCCAGTATCAGTATTTTAAGCCCGATTCAGCAGTGTTTCTGGCAATTAAAGCTTTGGAACTTTCCCGACGTATTGGTTTTGCCAAAGGAGAGGCATTAAGTTTAATGAGAATTGGAAATGCTTCTGGTGCTTTAGGCAATTACCCAAAGGCAATGGGAGTTTATTTGGAGGCTTTAAAGATCAGAGAAAAGATCAACGATGTTGACGGCATAGCAAATACCTTTAATAATGACGGCATAGCAAATACCTTTAATAATATTGGAAATATTTATCGCTTACAAGGGGAATATCGTCAGGCAGTTGAATATTTTTTTAAAACAAAAAGACTGTCTGAACATATAATTCAAAAAGACATACTAGCCAGAACTCTCGGCGATCTTAGCTTATGTTATTTGGCATTAAAACAATATGACTCCGCCAAAGTCTACATACACCAAGCCTATGAAATATCAAGCAAATTGCATTATCCCTTTACAACAGGCAATCTGTTATCTATAACAGGAGCTATTTATTCAGAAACAGGCCAGAAGAAACTTGCTTTGGAATATTACCACCGCAGCATTCCTTATAAAAAGTTAATTCAAAATGATCTAGGTTTAAGTGAGACGTGTCTCGGGATGGCTAAATTGTTTGAAAATGCAGGACAGATGGATTCAACGCTGTTTTATGCAAGCCAGGCATTAAAAATTGCGCAGGAAAAAAAGTTTGCAAAACAGTTCCTTGATGCCGGTAGCTTCTTATCTTCTTTTTACAAGAACAGGAGGAATGTTGATAGTGCATTTTTTTATTTGGAGGTTGCTAAAGCAGCAAATGATACTTTGTTCAGCCAGGAAAAAACAAAACAACTTCAAAGCTTTGCCTTTGATGAGCAACTAAGGCAAAAGGATTTGGAAGCTGAAAGGAGCAGGTATCAAAATCAAATACGATTATACGTTCTTCTTTTTGCAGTAATTGTGTTCCTGGTAATAGCCATTTTTCTTTTTAGAAACAAT
>JANPPB010000100.1:0-3667 GCA_031428295.1 Segetibacter sp.
TTCCCTATAATGGCATTCTATTTATTCAACCCTTTCAGGGTTATTTGAGAATTTGCAGTTATAGCCATAGGTTGCACCTATGGCTATTCAGATTATACCCCTTTGGGGTAAGAACCATTTTAGGTTTCTGACTTTTATATAGTGTCATCTTCAAAGAACTTTTTTGGAAACCAAAAATTAATTACTCAGCCTGACACTTCCCTATACTGTCAAGCTGAACTTGTCGAAGGGTAAGCCTTACATAGAAAAACTATCAATTACAAGTACACTGCTCTTGTAGTCGGACAGGATCCAACTTTTCTTATGTTATAATTCGGTAAACTCCCAAAAACAAAAATCCCGGCCATACAGCCGGGATCCATTATGATTACTTTATCATCTTAATTCTGTGCTATTGCTTTTACCCACTGCTTCACGCTGTTGCAAGTTTGAAACTCCTGGTCAATTCTGATGTAAAAATTAGGGATGTGACTTTGGAACCATCTTTCCAGGGTATTGTTCTTTTTATTTTCCAGGGCCCTTGTAGCAATTCTACTATAATCTTCTTTTAAGTTTTCGCGGTGTGGTTCTGTTCTGCTTTTAAGATTGATAATTCTTACAGCCTTTCTTCCTCTTTCATCGGTAAAGGCCAAAGGCTGCGAGTATTCGCCCAGCTTCATACCCCTTAATGCCAGCACCATGTCTTTATCCATCTGGTCGATGGTAACAAAATTTGATCCGTCTCTCGATTGTATTTGTCCACCATTGAACTTGCTGCCTTCATCCTCACTGTACTTGTTAACTGATTCGCCAAATTTTAATGTTCCGGCAATTAATTTAGAACGCACACTATCCAGTTTTATCAAACTTTCTTTTACTTCAGTATCAGTAACCGGGGGTATTTTAAGAATATGCCGAACTATAGCATCATCGCCGGCGCGGCTAACAAGTTGTATTATATGCAAGCCAAACTTGGTTTTAATAACCGGCGATATTTGCCCTTCTTTTAATTTAAAAGCGGCAGCCAAAAAGGTCGGATCCCATATTTTATCATTCCTGTTAAGGCTGTATTGTCCACCGGTTTCTTTACTCCCCGGGTCTTCGGTGTATTGCTTTGCTAATTGCTCAAAATTCTTTGAACCACTTTCTACCTGGCGTTTAAATTCGTTCAGTTCACGTGTTACATAGCTTTCCACATCGCGGTTGGCTTTCGGATACACCAAAATTTGGCTTACCTCTAATTCACTTTCGTAAAACGCTAAACTGTCCTTTGGGATCACGTCATAAAAATCTTTAACCTCTGTTGGGGTTATTTTGATATTATCTACAATCTTTTTCCGCATTTGATCGGCAAGGTTTTGCTCTTTGAAAGGCTCGCGAAAATCTTCTTTTAATTGGTAAATAGTTTTACCCGCAATTTCTTCCAGTATTTCTTTTGAGCCATACTGCTGAACAAATCCACGGATCCTGTTTTCAAGCGAAGCTTCAATTTCATCCTCACTAACGGTAAGGGAATCTTTTTCAGCCTGCAAAACCAATCCCTTTTGTATCAATTGCACTTCCATAAGCGCACATTCAGGATTGTCGGGTAATTGGGCGCCCTGCCTTTTCATATCGGCAACAGCGTTGTATATATCCGAGCGAAGAATAATTTTATCGCCTACCTGGGCTACAATTTTGTCGGCAATTACTTTACGGGGCTGGGCGTAAAGTGAATAGTGAATAGTGAACAGGGATATGGTAATAAGTAAAGCTCGTTTCATAATGTAAAGTGAGAGTTCAAAAATATTGATTTGGCTTTGGTAATAGGCATATGGCGGTTGATTTAACAAAAAAAATAGCCCCGGAATTACCGGAGCTGTTTTTAATATCTTACCAGGTAAGCGTTGACTGTTTGCATTTTACAAAGTCCGCTTCACTTCCTCTTCCTCAAATGCTTCCACTATATCGCCTACTCTCAAATCGCTGTAGTTTTTAATAGTAAGACCGCACTCCATATTGTTGTTTACTTCTTTCACATCATCTTTAAAGCGTTTCAACGATCCTAATTCACCATTGCCTTCACCTTTTGGATATTCAACAATACCATCCCTGATGACCCTGATCTTACTGTTCCTAAAGATTTTTCCTTCGATTACCATACAACCTGCAACAGTTGCTTTATCAAATTTGTATACTTCGCGAACCTCAACATTGGCAGTAATCTTCTCCTGAAACTTGGGTTCCAACATACCTTCCATGGCACTCTTAATCTCGTCGATGGCCTGGTAGATAATTGAGTAAAGTTTTATTTCCAGTCCTTCAGTATCAGCAACTCTTGCGGCCTGTTGCGATGGACGAACGTTAAATCCAATCAGGATCGCATCGGAGGCAGTTGCCAGCAATACATCACTTTCAGATATCTGACCCACACCTTTCAATACCACCCTTACTGCTATTTCTTCGGTAGACAATTTCTGCAATGAGTCGCTCAACGCCTCAACCGAACCATCCACATCACCTTTTATAATCAGGTTTAACTCTTTAAAGTTGCCCAATGCCAAACGGCGACCAATCTCATCGAGTGTAATGTGTTTTCTTGCACGTAAACCCTGCTCACGTAAAATTTGAGATCTTTTTGTGGCAATATCTTTTGCTTCAGCCTCGTCTTCGTAAACTTTAAATTTCTCACCTGCTTGTGGTGCACCATTTAAGCCAAGAACCAATACCGGTGTAGAAGGAGGAGCCTCGGTTACACGCTGGTTACGTTCGTTAAACATAGCTTTTATCTTACCAAAAAACTGTCCGCTCACCATAATATCTCCTTGCTTCAGTGTACCATTTTGAACCAGCAAAGTGGCAACATAACCCTTGCCCTTATCAAGCGAAGCTTCTACAATGGTACCACCAGCTTCCCTGTCGGGGTTAGCTTTCAATTCTAATAACTCAGCTTCCAGCAAAATTTTCTCCAGTAACAAATCCACGTTCTGACCGGTCTTGGCACTCAGCTCCTGACTTTGAAACTTACCACCCCATTCTTCTACCAGCAAATTCATTCCTGATAATTGCTCGTAAATCTTTTGAGGATTTGCACCGTCTTTATCAATCTTATTTACTGCAAATATCATTGGTACGTTTGCTGCCTGCGAGTGACTGATGGCCTCCTTGGTTTGAGGCATCACGGCATCGTCTGCGGCAACTACAATTACCGATATGTCAGTTACTTTAGCACCCCTGGCACGCATGGCAGTAAATGCTTCGTGACCCGGAGTATCAAGGAAAGTTATTTTTTTACCTGTTGCTGTTTTTACCTCGTAAGCACCTATGTGCTGGGTAATTCCCCCAGCCTCACCACCAACTACGTTGGCGTTTCTAATATAGTCTAACAACGATGTTTTACCGTGATCAACGTGCCCCATGATGGTAACGATTGGAGCACGTGGAAGTTGACTTTCAGGATCCTCGTCCTCATTATCTTCATCCAGTTCTGCCTGAGCTTCCATATCAATAAACTCCACATCAAAACCAAACTCACTTGCCACCAACTCAATAACCTCAGCATCCAAACGTTGGTTAATTGATACCATGATACCAAGGCTCATACACTTTCCTATAACATCAGCAAAACTTACATCCATCATGTTAGCCAGTTCGCTAACACTGATGAACTCGGTTACTAATAATTTGTTGTCTTCTCCCTCATGTCCGG
>JANPPB010000101.1:0-4504 GCA_031428295.1 Segetibacter sp.
AAAGGCATCAGTCAATTGGCCCTCTTTTACAATGGTTGCCCGTTCAATTACATGGGAGGTGCCTTGCCTGATATCACTCAATATATATTTTATGAGTTGGTCACCAAAGTACCTGCTGGCATCGCGGGGTAATTCGTTAGGCAGGTTGCCCACAGCCATTACATCAACCCCATAAGGTTGGTAAGGCGCAATAGCCTGGCGGCTGATGGGGTCAACTCCATAAACAGGATGTTCTATGGTACTATCGCCCAGGTTACAGGGTATGCTTCCATTTTTATCGTCTGAAATATCGGCAATAGTTACAATCCTGAAAGTGGGTTGCAACATATCCTGCCAATTAAAAAGCCGGGGAATGCCCTGCTCCCAATACACGCCATTTAATAAAATATCGGTGGTAGAAAGGTAAGGGGCGAACTTACTTTTATACAACACAGGCTGTTCATGAAACTCCAGACGATTGTATTTTTTGGTGATCTTGTTTTCGTATAAATCTGCTCCTTTTAAATGCACATACACCGGGTAGGTAAAGTCCCTCTCCAGGTACTCATCCGGTTCAACTTCTATAATGCCTAACAGGTTCATGATCTCCAATATGCCACTGGCAACACGGCCACTACCGGTAACTGCAATTTTTACCACAGGTACATTCAATCCAAAATATGCCCTGATTAAAGAATTGTAACTTTTTGTACCAAAAACCCTCCCCAGGTTGTAGGTGCCCGTTCTGTATCCATAAGCCATCATACCATTGTGGGCACCAACAATGCCTGCAAAAAATCCAAACCCTATAATGCGTTGCCCGTCCTCATGCTCGAGGCATTCGTAATCAATAAGGGTAATATTTTTTTTAATGATGGTTTGCAGCAGTTGCCTGTTATGTGGTTGTTTCTTTTTGGTGTGAGAAAAAAACATATATCGCTTGCCAGCCAACAAATCGTTAACAGGAACTTCCTTTATGCCCATCAGTAAGTTGCATTCACTAAGATCTTCGTTAAGTTGTATGCCTGCTTTTCTATATTCCTCATTGCTGAAACACCTGTTGCTGCAGGGTTGCACTACGATCTTAACATCATTGAAATTTTTTTGCAGCCACTTGCAATGTGCCGGCGTAAGAGCTACCCTGTTATCAGCGGGAATTTTGCCTTCGCGTATTAAACCTATTACAAGCATTTATTTTACTGTTTTATACTGAATGATGGAGTGTAAAATTTCTCGGTTATAGTGGGGAGCAGGTAAGCAATAATACATTTTTAGAAGAAGGTAGCAGCTTAAACCTATCATCAATGCGATGACCAATTATCCATATTATTTTCTTATTCATTTCTAGCACCCATACCTTTTCCTTTGCCGGTTTGGATAGTTTTTGGTCGATGAAAAACCGGCTTAACTTCTTTTTCTTTTTCATACCCAACGGATAAAAGTAGTCGCCGTGTTTCCACTTGCGCAGCAACAAAGGAAAGGATATCGCACCAGGGTCGAGGCAAGCCAATAAAGATGAAGTGGGTACCTTAAAATGGCTGTCAATTTCATGCTTTTGTATTGCTAAAATGTAATTATCAAAATGAACAATGGTATCATTTTCTTCAATCAAAATGTTTGCAGCCTCTTTGGTTTGTACCGGGGAGATGATGAGCCATTTACGGTTTTTTATTATGCGGTGCGAGGCCGAAGCAACATACCTGCCACTGTCACTTGCCAGTAAATTAATAACCTCATCAACCTGGCCAACCGTAAAAGCATAGTCCTTTATAATTTCGTAAACGATGGTGCGTAAAGGTTGGGTATTCGAAAGTTTTAAAACGGGTATGTGGACCTCATTTTCTCTATACTCCATCAACTTCTTTTTGTGTTGGGCTATTGATTGATCATACAACACTTCCACTTCCTTAAAGCGATCGATATTGTCCAATAGATTATTTTCCACCTGTGGATACAATGCTTTCAGAGGTGGCATGATATGTTGCCTGATGTAATTGCGGCTGTATTTGTCGGTAAGGTTAGAGCTATCTTCCACGTACTGCAGTTCATGTTGCCTGGCATAAGCCAATAATTCATCTTTAAAAAACATTAACAAGGGCCTGAGCACCTTATTTTGTAGTGGCAGAATTCCATGCAATCCAGGGATGCCTGTACCTTTTAAAAAGTTCATTAACAAGGTTTCAATACTATCGTTGGCATGGTGTGCGGTAACTATAATTGAGGGTGTTTCGTTTGTGTTATTTGCAGATAGATTTTCGCCATTGAACTCCTCACTTTTTCGTTTAACAGCATGATCACTTGCATCATCTATTATTTGATTGAACCACTCATAACGCAATTCCCGTGCAGCCACCTGTATCGATTTTTTGTATTTCTCAGCATAACCAATAGTGTCAAATTGGTTTACCAAAACCCGCTTACCATACATATTGCCAAGGCTTCTTACAAAGTCTTCATCCCTTGTGCTTTCCTTGTTGCGTAGTTGAAAATTGCAATGTGCTAATACGAAATCGATACCGGCTTTGTATGCCAGGTCGCAAAGAACAACACTGTCCACCCCCCCACTAACGGCTAACAGCCACTTACGATTAGTGGGCCAGCCACCCGGGTGAATGTTCTTTACATTCGATATAAATCTTGCTAAAAGCATAGGGTAAAAATACAGAAAGGAGCATCAAATAAATTTGAATGCAATAATGCCAGCACTAACCTACAGGTTGGGAGTATTAGTCAGGGCATGAACAAAAAATATCGTGTCAATGGGTAATGTCTTAAAGATGCTATATTATTTGACTGCACCTTTTTTGGTCTCTTTAGCCCACGTGTCTTTTAACGTAACCGTTCGGTTGAAAACAATTTTTTCTTCACTGCTATCTTCATCCAAAACAAAATACCCCTTACGTATAAATTGATAACGTTCGTCAAAAGTGGCTTTGATAAGATCTGGTTCGATTAATGCGTTTTGAATAACCTGTAAACTTTCGGGGTTGATGTAATCTTTAAAATCGCCCTCCTCCACAGCAGGATTTTCTACTTTGAACAACCGATCGTATAACCTTATTTCGGCATTTAAGGCGTGTTGTACGCTTACCCAATGAATAGTGCCCTTAACCACAATACCACTGGTATCATGTCCACTCCTGCTATTCTCAAAATATTCTGCCAGTACCTCTGTAACCTTACCGTTTTCATCTTTATTAAAACCCGTACATTTTACAATGTATGCATTCTTTAATCGCACCATTAAACCAACGCCAAGTCTAAAAAATTTCTTTGGAGGCTCTTCCATAAAATCCTCCCTTTCAATCCACAATTGTTTTGTAAAAGGAATAATGCGGCTGCCCCCACCACCTGCTGCTTCCGGATTGTTTTCACCTTCCATCTCTTCTACCTTGCCATCGGGGTAATTTGTGATCATCAGTTTTACCGGGTCTAAAACCACCATTCTACGGATGGCATTTTTGTTCAAATCTTCACGTATACAAAACTCCAGCAAGCTTAAATCAATCAGATTCTCTCTTTTCTGCACCCCAATCTTATCGCAAAACATTCGGATGCTTTCAGGGGTGTAGCCACGGCGCCGGAACCCTGCAATGGTGGGCATCCTGGGATCGCTCCATCCGTCCACCATTTTTTCGTTTACCAGTTGCAGCAATTTGCGTTTACTCATTACCGTATAGGTTAAGTTCAATCGTGCAAACTCATATTGGTGACTGGGAAAGATGTTTAGTTGTTCGATGTACCAATCGTATAAAGGGCGGTGAGGTACAAATTCAAGTGTACAAATAGAATGAGTAATATTTTCGATGCTATCGCTTTGACCGTGTGCAAAATCGTACATGGGATAAATACACCAGGCGTTGCCCGTACGGTGATGGTGGACATGTTTTATGCGATACATAATAGGATCACGCAATTGCATATTGGGATTACCCAAATCCATTTTGGCTCGTAATACTTTATCGCCGTCTTTAAATTCACCGGCTTTCATGCGGGCAAATAAGTCCAGGTTTTCTTCAATGCTGCGTGTGCGATATTCATTAGCCCTTCCAGCCTCAGTGGGGGTACCTTTTTGTTCAGCTATTTCTTCGCTTGTGCTATCGTCAACATAAGCCAGCGACTTCTTTACAAGGTCAATAGCAAATCCGTTTATCTTATCAAAATAATCCGATGCATATAATTCATGGCTCCACGAAAAGCCCAACCATTTAATGTCGGCCTTTATACTATTAACGTATTCTGTTTCTTCCGTAACAGGATTGGTATCATCGAAGCGTAGGTTTGTTTTGCCGCCATACTTATTGGCAAGGCCAAAATTTAGGCAAATACTTTTAGCATGTCCTATATGCAGGTAACCATTAGGCTCAGGCGGAAAACGTGTATGAATAGTTTTGTACTTGCCACTTGCCAGGTCTGCTTCAACTATTTCTTCAATAAAGTTCAGGCTCTTTTCTTCGCTCATTATTTTACTGTTGGAGGGCAAATTTACGAAGTAACAAAGTAAGAAGATAGAATATAGAAGGGA
>JANPPB010000102.1:0-2659 GCA_031428295.1 Segetibacter sp.
GCCTATTACCGTGTAAATCACCAGGACCTGGTAAGTATGCACAGCGCTATGGCCGAAGTGGGTATTTTGTACGCTACTTCTAGTGTGCATGCAGGTTGGAGTAGCATTAAAAAAGATGGCATTATACATTTTAGTGAAAAGATAGTGGGGGGGCATGCTTTTGCCATTGTAGCTTACGATGAGAGGGGTTTTTGGATCCAAAATTCGTGGGGCAATGATTGGGGGTTAAAGGGGTTTGCTTTAATAACCTACGACGACTGGCTAATAAATGGAACCGATATTTGGGTTGCCCGGTTGGGTGCTCCTGTGGTGATGGAACGAGGCATATCAACAGCAATTGCACACTCATCAGCCGCAGCAAAATCAAAGGCTTATTCGTATGCCGACCTTAGGCCACATATAGTAAGTTTGGGCAATAACGGCGAGCTGCAGGCAGGTGGTAATTATGGCACTTCAACTTATGAATTACGAACCATTTTTACCAAAGACTTTAAGCAGGTAACCCAGAACTGGACAAAAAAAAGAATACTGTTATATGCACATGGAGGCCTGGTTTCGGAAGCAGCAGCGGTGCAAAGGCTGGCCGACTATAAAACTGCTTTGATAGAAGCAGAAGTGTATCCTATATCGTTTATATGGCATACCGATGGATGGACAACCATCACCAATATTCTACAGGATGCACTACGCCGCCGCAAACCCGAAGGTGTTTTAGACAGCACCAAAGATTTTATGCTCAATCGCCTGGATGATGCCCTGGAACCGGTAGCGCGGCTGTTAACCGGTAAACTGCAATGGGATGAGATGAAAGAAAATGCCATGAAGGCCACCGTAAACAAAAGTGGCGGAATTCGTCTGGCGCTTCAATACATAGCCAAACTGGCCACGGAATTTTCAAATAAATTTGAGATACACTTAGTGGCTCATAGTGCAGGTTCCATACTACTTGCCCCCCTGTTACAATTATTAACTTCCACCGATAAAATAAAGGACGGCCCTCTGAAAGGTGCCAGGGGCATGGGCTTAAAAGTTGCCAGTTGCACGTTGTGGGCTCCCGCATGTACGGTTCAACTTTTTAAAGATTTTTACCTGCCTTCAATTAAAAATAAAAGTGTCAGCCGCTTTGCATTATTTGCCTTAACCGATAAGGCTGAACAAAACGATCATTGCGCCAATATCTACCATAAATCGTTGTTGTACCTGGTGTCAAATGCTTTTGAGAGCAAGGCCAGAATTCCGCTTTTGAGAGACGGTATACCAATACTGGGTATGGAAAAGTTTATAAAAGCAGATAGCGATTTGCAATCGCTGTTTAAAACTGCCGCTGCCGATTTGGTGTTAGCCCCTAATGATGCTTTAGAGGGTTCGCCTAATCATTCAACATCCAGTACCCATGGCGATTTTGATGATGACGATGCTACTGTTAAAGCCTCATTAGCCCGCATTCTAAAAATTACGGTCGAACGAAAAGAATTTGTATTCAACCGGTCCGAATCATCGCTTCGCAATACAAGACATCAATTAAACGAGAGCATGCACCAGTAAATTTTGGCTGGCTTTAGAATGGCAATAGTCATACTCTTAATGGTTCAGGTATTTTTAATTATGCGGGAAAAATCCATCGCCTGATTAAAGTATCACCCTTGTCAAAAGTTTTGATTCTTTTTAAATTTGAAGCATAGAAAAGCATCTGTGTAACTAAAACCTTCTTTATGAAAACATCATTTTTTGTAGCCCTTACTGCATTGGCATTTTTAACTGCTGCGGCTTTTAAATCTTTCCTTCGCCTACCCCCCGAAACAGCGGCTAACGAAGTTTATGTAAAAAAACAATTTTCAATACGTTGTTCTCCTTTGTACATACCCAACGCCGGCCAGGACATACCCGTTTTACCGGGTTGGGGTAGCTACCGCTGGAAGGTCACCACCACCTCAGACAGTGCTGCTTTTTATTTTAACCAGGGCATCAATATGTATTACGGCTTTCATATTATTGAGTCCAGAGCATCGTTTGACAAAGCCACCCGCTTCGATCCGGAATGTGCTATGGCATGGTATGGCAAGGCATTGGCATTTGGTCCAAACATAAACGACTTTGGTTACCAGCGGCCAACGGAAGCTTATCCTTCAGCGTTAAAAGCAACCCAATTAAAAGATAATTGCACACCGGCAGAAAAGGCATTAATAAACGCAATGTCTGTACGCTACAGTGACGACACAAGCCGTGATCAAACCCAATTAAATGTTTTGTATAAAGATGAAATGAGCAAAGTGTACCAAGCCTTTTACACCAACGAAAATGTAAGCGCTTTATATGCCGATGCATTAATGCTGTTGCATTCGTGGGATTTATACAACCACGATTATTCACCCAAAGCCTGGACACCACAATTGGTTACCGTGTTAAAACATACGCTGCAATTAAATCCAAAGCACCCTGGCGCAAACCACTTGTACATACATGCCATAGAGGCATCGGCACGGCCGCAGGATGCTATGCAAAGCGCCGATTTTTTAGCCCGGGCAATGCCTGGTGTTTCGCATGTTACACACATGCCATCGCACATTTACATTCGTAGCGGGCATTACGAAAAAGGGATTGTAGTAAACGATAAAGCGGTAGATGCTTATAAGCAATACCTCAGCTATTTTCCTGCAAC
>JANPPB010000103.1:0-1500 GCA_031428295.1 Segetibacter sp.
CTTTCCTTCCACAAAAAAATCAACCCTTCTTGTGCCAATGTTTTGTGCTTTGTAATAAATATTCATTTCATGCTCCCGGCTAAACAGTAATTGCTGGCTTGTCATTTCAATAGCCAATGCTCTTTGATAAATGACCTCCTGAAAACCATTGCCTAAAGCCTTATGTACCTCCATGGCACAACCTATAATCTTACCGGTTAATACACTTTCCGGATATTGTTCTTTAATCATAGCATTCAATTAATCAATACAATCATAGTTCAGACAATTTTTACAGTTCAGACATCATAAGCACTCAATCCTGATATTTCACGCCCTTGCGCCAGTTTTTTTAATTGGGGTACCAGTTCTTCCATTAATGCCAGTTCTTTTTTGGTGCGGTCTTTCCAACCCAATTCCAATGGGGCTAACAGGTCGTTTAATTGGGCACCGTCAAAAATCATCCGGTTCAAAATAGCATCTACAAAACTTTTTAAGGCGGCAGTTTGCAAGCCATGTTTGCCTGCAACGGCTGCGAGTGCTGCGGCAGATTTTTCTTCTTTAAAATGTAGATAGCCTTCGCGTATTTCATTTTCAGAAAGGCCTTTACCTGTTTCCAAACCGGTAATATAATTGGCAATATCATCGCGTTCGTCCATCAGGTTGGCGCTGCTGCCAAGCAGGTTAATCAATTGCTCCTTCGTCATCTTTTGTTTAGAGGGTTTGTTCTGCGTAAACTTCGCTATCAAACCCATAATATAATCGTAGTCCACAATGGCAGAGGCAAACAACACCAGTTCAAAATCAAGTTGCTGCACGGTGGGGTCAACGGTATCACCACCTTTTTTTTGTTTGTCTTTTAGTCGTTTAACAGTTTCGAGGTAAGCGCATTTAAAAGAACGCACGTGTTCTTCGGGCAACAGTTGTTCAATCGTGTTTTTGTTATCCGTGGTTAAATCGGTGTATTGGTCAAGCACCGTTTTCAGCCTTTGCACTTCTTTAAAATGATTGATGAATGCTGCACGGGCAATATCACCTTTCAGGTTGGCTACTTCTTCAGGCTTGCATTGCAGTCCGCTGGTTTGCATAAAACCGGATAATGCCGCTACCGCCTTTTCATATTTGCTAATTACAACCGGTGCAGAATCTACCAGCCATATTTCTTTGGCCCTGCCACTGTCTTCACCGGAGAACAATGCAATGGCATCATCCACCGCCTTTTGCTGCCCCCTAAAATCGAGCACGTTACCATAAGGTTTGGTATCGTTTATAATGCGATTGGTACGGCTGAACGCCTGTATCAATCCATGATACTTCAGGTTCTTATCTACATACAAAGTATTGAGGTATTTAGAATCGAAACCGGTGAGTAGCATATCTACCACAATCACCAGGTCTAATTTGTTGGCATGTGCGTAATCGGCATTGCTGTATTTATGGTCTTTAATGCGTTGTTGCACATCCTGGTAATACAGGTCAAATTCACCAATGCTGTGGTTGGTATTAAACTGTTCGTTGTAA
>JANPPB010000104.1:0-2089 GCA_031428295.1 Segetibacter sp.
AACAGAAGCCTAATAAAGAACCAAAGTAAAATTTTTTATTCTGATGTTCTATAAAATCCGTCTGGCTGGAGTACTGCTGATAAGCGATTTGTTGCCGATGCTTACTCCATCAGCCAGCATAGCAGAAAACCGCTGTTACCGGCACGGAATTCGTTTTTTAAAAAACTTTATCGCAATCTGTTCGTCGCTTTAAGCGTGTTGATAATTCGGCTACCATTCCTTTTGTCAAGCTGTTGGAGAAAACTGTTTCCTTCAATGGTTGCAAAGTCAATCTTCAGTTCATTGTTGTTTAAAAGAAAGGGAGCAATTGTTGCCACGCCAAAAGTTATGGAACTTAGGTAGAGAGGATGAAACTTTCCATAATATATTACCTGATTATCAACGGTAACGGCAAAAGCCTTGTCTGGTCCATAACTCTGAATGGTTGTTTGTACGTCTTTTCTCAACTTGAAGGTTGTCGTTGCCTTTGTATAAAACTTAATATCCTGGTCACCAACCAGAGGTGTGTCATTAAGTACAGCATTAGTGATGGAAACGGTCGCAGGTGTTGTTGATTGGTCAACTGTTGAAGTGAATGATTTTAATAGGTAAATGTCAATTCGGGAGCTGTGGTCCTTTTTACAGCCTACAAGCAAAATAAGCGTCAAACAATAAAAAAGGAATTGTCTCATAAGAAGCAGGTTTTAGTCTTGACAACTGAAATTTTCGGAACATTGCACTACTTGCCGCTAACTCTTTAATTGCTATAGTATGCGAGGAATACTATTGAGCATTAGTGCGGGTAAATAAAGGCTATTTTTTTTACAGACTAAAGACCTCAGGAAAAATTCTCCATATTATGCCTGGTGGCTTTTTTTCTTTTGAAAATTATCAATAATATGATTCCGCTGATGATTAAAGAGGCCGAGATCAGCTCTGCCTGTGTAGGTTGAAGTGGAAGGGACATATAACGGGTGTTAACCCTTATCAATTCAACTAAAAAACGCTCTACGCCGTTTACAATCAGGTAGATGGCAGTAATTACTCCGGGAGTTTTCACCTTCTTTCTTATACTCCATAGAAAGGCAAATAATAATAGAGAAGCAATTATTTCGTACAACGGTGTTGGAAAAACACCCTGTGGTAACTGGTGGCAATATTGGCCTACGCAACCAGGAATAGGCACTCCTTCGCCAATTACATTATTCGGATACGTGTAAGACCAGGCCCAATCGGGCAACCAGCTAAATGGTTTTGCCCATGTATTTACAATGCCCCAATCCCCGTCTCCGGCAACCTGGCAACCTATTCGGCCAAGGCCATATCCCAACATCATAGCAGGTGCAAATGAATCCGCAACATGGATAGGAGGCATGTTCTTTCGCTTGCTATAAAACCATATAGCGATTGTTGCGCAAATTAATCCGCCATAGAAAGTTAACCCACTAAAAGAGATCAATGAACCGATAGGATCCTTTATCAGGTCATCAATATTCTCAAGATTGTGAAAAATTTTCGCTCCCAAAAAACCGAATATGGCTGCATAAATTACCAGGTCTCCTACCCTGTCTTCGGGCCAAATACGAATGAGGCGTACCTCAGGTTTTGCCAATTTTTGCTTATGTTTTTCGTACCACTTTAAACCGGCAAATATTAATCCTACTACAATACCTGCACCCCAATGGCCCTGGCCCGATAATATGTATGATTGAGTATCTACCAATGCATCCCGATCGATAAAAGCCCCCACCAATTTATATCCCATTAAAAACCCAAGCAGAAAGTTTACGAGCAAATCAGCTATAGATGCGGGTTTACCTACCTCATGTTTTTCTTCCTTATAAGTTAACAAACCCTCTTTGCTCTTTCTTCTTAGCTCAAGAGTAAGCACATAAGCAGCAATAACAAAAGCAATGGCAACAAAGAAACCAAACGAATTAACCAGTTTTAATGCCGACACTTCGATACCAAACAGGTCTTTAAAGGCATAATATAAATTTGGATACATTGCTTATTTGCTTGTTTTATTAAATTGATTTGCAATGTTAACAGAAATATTGCACTATGGCCTATAGCCAGGTAAACATTACCAAATAGAAATTTTGGCCTG
>JANPPB010000105.1:0-2771 GCA_031428295.1 Segetibacter sp.
TCTTATAACCCTGCAAGGGTTAAATTTCCCTATAATGGCATTCTATTTATTCAACCCTTTCAGGGTTATTTGAGAATTTGCAGTTATAGCCATAGGTTGCACCTATGGCTATTCAGATTATACCCCTTTGGGGTAAGAACAATTTTAGGTTTCTGACTTTTATTTAGTGTCATCTTCAAAGAACTTTTTTGGAAACCAAAAATTAATTACTCGGAATGACGAAATGCTTAAAAACCTTTAGGTTAATGACTTGGCCACGGAGGGGCGGCCATTAAAATTATACATGTTTTCAAAATTGGATAGGCCACCCCTAAGGGGTTTGAGGTGTAATGGATTATCTGGTTCTACCAAAAGGATGCTCCTACGGAGCAGAAGAAGGAAATGCAGTAATAAGTTTTTCGGTATGCGCACTCTTTGGTAGCCTACAATTTTTCGATTTTATTATTAGCCTCGGCAGGGCAAAACTGTCTTTTTGCTCCGTAGGAGCATCCTTATGGTAGCATTAGTATATTTCGTTTTTGATTACAGCCCCGGAGGGGCGGCACCCATAATAATAAATCAACCGACTATCCCCCTATCTAATGTATAAAAAAAGGCCACCCTTATGATTGACCTTTTTGAATAATCAGAATAGTTTTTCCTGCGGTGGCTTAACTCCTGCAAGCCTTAAGTAAATGGTGGTTTGGCCTCTGTGATGCGTTTGATGTTCAAAAGCCTTCATCATCCAAATCATGGCTGGTTCTTTATAAGTTTTACCCATGTTTACAGTTTTTGTTTCCCATAAGGTGGAAGCATTCGCTTTTTTTATAGAATTGATTGCGTAATCATAGCTCTTGTCCACATAATATTTTACAGAGTCGGCACTTTGAGCACTTGCAACTTTCTCAAGATTGCGTCCACCAAAAGTTTGTTTTTCGCCTGTGGCGTTCATGATAAAAAACATATTGGCCTGGGCCAGATGCAGCATTTGCTGACCAAAACTTCTGATGCTGTCATGGGCTTTAAACGAGAATTTATCAGCAGGCATAGCACTCAAATATTCGTCGGTATAAGCCTTGGCTCTCTCCCAATCTTTAACAAAATGGGCAATGATAGAATCCCCGGGAACGGATTGTGCTGCCACCTTATTGATGCCAACAAATGACGTTACCATCAAAATCAATAATGATTGAAACAGATACTTTTTCATATTAATACTTTTGGCTAAAATACACATTGTTTTGAAAATTTTACAAAGATCACCGGTGGAAAATTCTTTAATAACCGCTTACGAAATCAACCAGACTTCTAAAACTTGTCAACTATTGAGCTGTACAAAAACGGTATCGCCAACTTGTAAGTTTAACGATAGGACTTTCATCGTAACTACAAAATCATCAATTAAAATATCAACATCGTAAGAGCTGCCAAGAAACCCGATACGTAAAATTTTACCGGGTACACCTTGTTGGTTATGATGGATACTAAATTGCTCGGGCCGCACAAAAATTGATGTGTCATTTGGTTGCTGCGAGGAATGATTGTAAAAGAGTTGTTGTTGCCTGGGTGACAGATTAGTATATTTTCCAAACAGCCCGGCAACATACTCATCCTGTGGCATGCAATACATGCTCAACGGTGTACCTTCCTGAATAATTTTGCCAGCCTTCATTACCAATATTCTATCCGCCCACGATAAAATGTCTACCGGGTCGTGTGAGATGAGCAGGCAGGTAATGTTCAACTGGTCGCCAATATCATTAATCACATCTTTTAAAATGTTGCGATGCACCATATCAAGGTTTGAGTATGGCTCATCGAGCAGCAATAATTTTGGGGCAGCAATAAGTAAACGTGCTGTAGCAATGCGCTGTTTTTCACCACCGGATAATTGGTCGGTACGTCTGCGCAGCAAATGACTGATGCGGCAAACTTCAAATATTTTATCTGCCGCTTCTTGTTCTATCTGTACAGCCATTTCCAATAACTCATGAACCCGGTAATGATTGCGTAACTCAAAGTGTTGGGAGAGGTAAGCTATGCCCTTATGGCCGGGTAGCAGTTGATCTTCGGGGCCAATAATTCTTTCGCCGTTAAAAAGCATTTCACCGGCATCTGGTTGCACCCAACCACAAAGCATTTTTAGTAAAGTACTTTTGCCCGAACCTGTTTCGCCGGCAATGGCAAGTTTTTGTTTGTACTCCTGAGCAAAGCTTACATCATCTACCACTTTAACACCCTGCAGCTCTTTAACTACACCCTTAACCTGTAACATACTCATAGTTGTAAACAAAATATATTACAGTGCATCAAAGTGGTTGGGCCAGCCATTGCCGGCAAGAAGGTCAACTTTTTCTAATACACTTTTCTCTAATTCATTTTTATAATCCTGAACTTTCTGCGATAGTTCTTCGTTGCCAAGGGCCAATATTTTAACAGCCAGCAACCCTGCATTTTTAGCAGCATTTAAAGCTACTGTTGCTACGGGTATGCCATTGGGCATTTGCAAAATGGACAAAATTGAATCCCAGCCATCAATGCTATTCGAAGATTTTATGGGCACGCCAATCACGGGTAAAATAGTAATTGAAGCAATCATTCCCGGCAAATGCGCCGCTCCACCAGCCCCTGCAATTATTACTTTTAGGCCCCTTTCTTTTGCACCTTGTGCATACTCAAACATACGCATGGGTGTTCGGTGTGCCGACACAACTGTAAGTTCAAAGTCGATATTAAAATCTTTACAAACATTGGCGGCAGCTTCCATAACCGGCAAGTCACTATCGCTTCCC
>JANPPB010000106.1:0-5109 GCA_031428295.1 Segetibacter sp.
TTTACAGACTTTGCACCTTTTGCATTTTGCCAACACTATTTATTAGCCTTCCTTATTAAACCCTTTAGGGTATACTATTAATAATTATATAGCTCCTTATACCCTATCGGGTAAAATGTATAAATTTATACCCTATCGGTAGTTTTTATAATATTTTTACTATATTTATACCCTAACGGGGTTTTTATAAATGTTAAGCCTTTTTAGAAACAATTTTTGCAAATGGCAGAGTTTACAATACTTAAAGCTACAAATGGCCTGTATTATTATAGGCTCAGTACAAATAACGGGCAGGTTTTACTTTCAAGTGAAGGTTATTCAAGCAAAGCTGGTTGCCTTAATGGAGTGAATGCGATTAAGTTGAAGGGAAGAGCTGACAACAATTACGAAAAGAAAACATCATCGAACGGAAAGTACTATTTCAATATAAAAACATCGAACGGGCAAATAATTGCAACCAGTGAAATGTATGAAGTAGTTACAGCAAGAGATAACGCCATTAGTTCGGTTCAATCAATAGTTGCTGATGCTATTGTGAATGATGAAACAGTGCAGGAATTAATAACTCTGGTGAAAGAAAAAAGGAAACAACTCAGCCTCACTCAACAACAACTGGCAGAAAAGGCCGGAGTGGGCTTACGGTTTTTAAGAGAACTGGAGCAGGGGAAAAATACACTCCGCATAGATAAAGTTAACCAGGTGCTGAAATTATTTGGTTATGAAATGGGCCCGGTTTTAATCAACAGAAATAATTTGCTGAATGAGGAAAGCTGAAATAATTATACAGGATACCATTGCAGGCTGGCTTACGCAGGATGAGAATGGCTATCATTTTGCCTATTATGCCGCTTACCTCAATACAGGCATTCCGGAACCGGTAAGCAAAACCCTGCCATTGCAAGCAGATGCCTTTCACAGCAAAAACCTGTTTCCGTTTTTTGATGGCTTAATACCCGAAGGATGGCTGCTGGATATAGCAGAAAAAAACTGGAAACTGGATGCCAGGGACCGGATGGGCTTGCTCTTAGCCTGCTGCAAAGATTGCATTGGTGCCGTGAGTGTTCGCCCTGTAAACGAAGAAGCTGATGCCGGTTAACCGCTGTTTATATTGTTATCTGCCGTTACCGGAAGGCCAAACCGATTTTCACCCGGCTTGCAGCCGTAAAATATTTGGTACATCCACAGTACCAATCTTGCCCTATACCGAAGGGCAGATGGACACCCTGGCATTGCAGGTAGTGCAAAGCCAGATGACAGTAACAGGGGTACAGCCTAAATTGTCGCTTGATATTGATGACGAAAATAAAACAGGGCTAAAACGCTTTACCATTGTAGGGCTTTGGGGCGGTTATATCTTAAAACCACCAACACATAATTATCCACACCTGCCCGAAGTGGAAGATCTTACTATGCACCTGGCGGCCATCGCTAACCTCAACACTGTTCCGCATAGCCTCATTCGTTTGCAAACCGGTAGCCTGGCATATATTACCAAACGCATTGACCGGAACAAAAAAAACAAACTGCACATGGAAGATATGTGCCAGTTAACTGAGCGGCTTACAGAAGATAAGTACCAGGGCTCTTATGAGCAGGTAGCTAAAGCCATTTTGAGATATTCAGTGAACCCGGTGCTGGACACTATCAATTTTTTTGAACAGGTATTGTTTTCTTTTTTTACCGGCAATGCAGATATGCACCTTAAAAACTTTTCACTTATCAACCTGCCGGGTATTGGTTACCAGCTTAGCCCGGCCTATGATATGGTAGCTACCGCATTGGTAAATCCTGCCGATGATGAAGAACTTGCCCTAACACTTAATGGTAAGAAGAAAAAGATCAGTAAAAGCGATTTTACAGCAGCTTTTTCTACACTAAAGCTCGATGTCCGCCAACAGGAAAATATATTCAAAAGAATAAATAAAGCAATACCTCAATGGATAGCTTTTATAGATAATAGTTTTCTGAATGAAGAAATGAAGTTTGCTTATAAGGAATTGATTATAACCAGGCAGCAAAGATTATTTGTTGCTGGCAAATGAGCCCAACATACTAATGGCGTACTTAGTATATTCATGAAGAAGAGATACTACTAACTTAAGTTGTCTTAATAACTATTGACCTTAAATGTTTCTCAAAAATCAAAGGGATATAAAAAACGCCGTAACTTTTATGATACAGCGTTTTATTTTGTGGGCCCACACAGATTTGAACTGTGGACCACCTGATTATGAGTCAGGTGCTCTAACCAACTGAGCTATAGGCCCTGCTTCCCTTTTGACAGGGAAACTGCTTTTTTGAAGCGGCTGCAAATATAAAAGTTTTTCGTTTCGACCCACCAGAAATTTTAAACGGATTTCTATTGAAGATTTACAGCTTTGGTTTTGTTTGTAACAGCTTTACCTCATTAACGGAGCTCAAATGCACCTTCTATAAATAATATTACTAACAACTACGATAGCCGTAAAATAAAAGCGTAGAAAACCTTAACCAGGTTATTGACTTTCAATTACTGATAGGTTACATTTAGCAATGGCTGACTATGGAATGTATTTTTGGAAACAAACACCATTATTCCGCTTATTGGTTCCCTTCATTATTGGAATTATTTTTCAATGGTACATTGGCATTGGTCTCTCTACACAATTGCTTACAGCCCTTTGCTGTATTTGTCTTTTCTTTCTTATAAACCTGCTGCCCCAGCATAAAATTTATACCTGGGGCTGGCTTAGGGGCATTGCAATTATGGGTTTCCTGTTTGTAGCCGGCGCATTCATCACCTATAAAAACGACATTAGAACCAATGCTTTGTGGGTGGGTAATATTTACCAAAACGAAGGTGCCGTTTTAGCTACCATACAGGAGCCATTGATCGAAAAATCAAAATCGTTTAAAGCACTTGCAACAATAGATGCAGTTTATACAAATAACAAATGGGTTACCGTAAAAGGAAATGTACTCTTATATTTTAAAAAAGATAGTTTGCCCCCTGCCCTGGTTTATGGCTCTCAAATTGTTTTTATCAAGCTCCTTCAACCCATCACCAATCCCGGAAACCCGGGTAGTTTCAATTACCAGCGGTTCAATGCCTTTCGCGACATCTATCACCAATGCTTTTTACAATCCGGCGATTATCAACAAACCGGGGTTATCACAAAAAACGCATTCAGGCAATGGTTGTTTGATTTGCAATTTTCTGTCATCCATGCTTTAAAGAAACACATTACTGAAGAACGGGAGCAAGGTGTTGCAGAAGCATTATTGATTGGCTACAGGGATGACCTGGACAAAAACCTGGTGCAGGCTTACAGTAATACGGGGGTAGTACACATTATAGCTATTTCGGGCTTACACCTGGGTATGATTTATGGCACATTAGTATGGTTCTTCAAGCTATTTAAAAAAAGAAGATGGACTTGGTGGGTAAAGCCTGTTGTTATATTATTGGTGATATGGATATTTAGTCTTGTGGCAGGTGCTGCCCCATCTATACTTAGGTCGGCAGTCATGTTTACTTTTATTCTTGCAGGCGAAAGCCTGGGCAAGAAACTTACTATTTATAATACACTGGCAGCATCAGCTTTTACATTGCTTTGCTTCAATCCCTTTGCCCTGTGGGATGTTGGTTTTCAGCTATCGTACGCTGCTGTATTGAGTATTGTTTTATTTATGCAGCCCGTATATAACTGGGTCTTTTTTAGAAACAAGTTTTTAAGGGGAATGTGGAAACTAAATGCTGTAACGCTTTCTGCCCAAATACTAACAGTGCCAATTGTTTGTTATCATTTTCACCAGTTTCCTAACTTGTTTTTGCTTACCAATTTTATTGTGGTGCCGCTCTCCAGTATTATTTTATATAGCGAGTTGTTCCTCTGCACATTCAATGCAGTCTTTACACCACTTGCAACTTTTTTTGGGGTTATTACTGAGAAATTACTTTGGTTGATGAACACCTTCATTATAAAAATGAATGACTTGTCATTTGCTGTGACAGATAACATTCAGGTTAGCATTGTGCAAACATTATTACTGTATGGAAGCATAATAGCAGGCAGTTATTGGTTGATGCGCAAAAGCAACAGGGCTCGTACAATCACTTTGGGTTTTGGCATTTTATTCTTTGTTGCACTATCAATAGACCTTTATGAAAATGCCACAAAAAGTAAGCTGATTGTTTATAATATTCCCCAGCATACTGCCATAGATTTTGTTGACGGTACGCATTATATATTTACCGGGGATACTGTTTTATTACAGGATGGGTTTCTTCAAAACTTTCATTTAAAACCATCAAGGGTATTACACCGCATGCAACCTGCCTATATTAACGACCTCGCCGCTGCGGGTCCCTTTTATTTTTATAAGAATAAAACGATCCTCCTGCTTGATCGGCCATTCAGGTTTTCAGGTAATGAAAAAGTTAAAGTGGATTGTATTGTGTTAAGCAAAAGCCCTAACGTAAAATTTGCGCAGCTTGCAGGTGTATTTGATTGCCCTTTGTACGTGTTTGATGGGTCGAATAGTTTGTGGAAAATCAGGCAATGGAAAAAAGATTGTGACAGCCTACATTTGCGCCATTATTCAACACAGGAGAACGGCGCATTTATAATGGACCTATAGCAGGTAAACAAAGATTGATTAAAGTGTTGCAGGTGAACGAAATGCGACCCCGCATATTATGACGGGGCAGGCAGCAACGATGCCCAACCGGAGTTACCTGGCCCTGTATAAAAAAGTACCATGCAAAAGCAAATTAAGTCAGCATTAATATCGGTGTTTTACAAAGATGGAATGGATGTAATAGCTAAAAAACTTCATGAGCTGGGCATTACCATATACAGTACCGGCGGTACGGAAAAGTTTATAAAAGATCTGGGAATACCTTGTGTGGCTGTGGAAAGTTTAACTGGTTACCCCAGCATTTTAGGCGGCCGTGTAAAGACCCTGCACCCGGTTGTTTTTGGTGGCATTTTGGGCAGGCGGGATGTACCGCAGGATCTTGATGAAATGAAACAATACAACATTCCGGAAATTGACCTGGTGATTGTTGACCTCTACCCTTTTGAGGAAACGCTGGCCAATACTTCGGATGAAAAAACGATTATTGAA
>JANPPB010000107.1:0-1571 GCA_031428295.1 Segetibacter sp.
CAATCAATAAAAAACAGGTTTGGAATTATAGGAAACTCTCCGGCATTGAACTATGCATTAAATGTGGCGGTACAGGTGGCTAATACTGACCTGAGCGTTTTAATAGTTGGTGAAAGTGGTGTTGGAAAAGAAGTTTTCTCTCAAATAATACATGCACTATCAGCACGAAAACACAACCCATTTATAGCCGTAAACTGCGGCGCCATACCCGAAGGCACGATCGACAGTGAACTGTTTGGCCATGAGAAAGGAAGTTTTACCGGGGCTGTTGACAGCCGCAAGGGGTATTTTGAAACCGTGAATGGCGGCACCATATTTCTGGATGAAATTGGTGAAATGCCCCTTGGAACACAAGCAAGGTTATTGCGTGTTTTGGAAACGGGTGAATTTATAAGAGTTGGATCGTCGAAGGTGCAAAAAACCGATGTAAGGGTAATAGCAGCAACAAACAGGGAGTTGCTGGAGTTTACGCAAAACGGTAAGTTCAGGGTGGATTTGTACTACCGTTTAAGCACCGTACCTATACGGGTTCCATCGTTACGCGACAGAAAAGAAGACATTGGAATATTGTTTAGAAAATTTGTGGTTGATTTTGCCGAGCGTTACAAGACCACCCCGGTGCAATTGGATGATGCGGCCCGAAACCTGCTGGTAAATTATCCCTGGAAGGGAAATGTAAGAGAGTTGAAAAACATAGCCGAGCAGATATCGGTTTTAAGTACAGAGAAACAAGTTGGGCTTAACGAGATCACCAGATTTTTACCGGAGGCAAGTAACTATAACAGGTTACCTGTTTTGGCTCATAGTAATGTTGCACAAGGCAGCTTTGGTCAAAACGAGTTTGCCAACGAAAGAGAGATTTTGTACAAGCTTTTTTTCGACATGAAAAAAGATGTAACCGAATTAAAAAAGATGTTTCTTGAAATATTGCAAAACCCCAATACTGCCAATGCGGCTGCCGCTTTTACCAGAGATTCTTTAATGCATGATGTAAAAGCTCATGAACATTCACCTTCAATACAGGCTCCTATCAATCAGCCAGCTACTGGTAGTCATCAGCCGGTAATTTATCACGACGATATACACCACCACGAAGAGATAGAAGAATCGTTGAACATTATGGATAAAGAAAAAGAGTTGATCATTAAAGCACTTAAAAAACATAAAGGAAAACGAAAAGATGCTTCCTCCGATTTGGGTATCAGCGAAAGAACGCTGTACCGCAAGTTGAAAGAATACGACATCGACGATTAATACAATCAAAACTCATTTCCTTTCATAAAAATCAAATTACAAACGATGCAACCGGTTATGACCAGTAAAATTTTTAGAACGATTTGTACAATTTTTTTTTGTGTAGCTACTCTTGTATCGTGTAAGATTTACCGGTTTAACAGTGCCAGTATTCCACCAGAAGTAAAGACCATTAAAATTGGTTTCATAGAGAATAAGGCCCGATACATCAACCCACAATTAAGCCCAAAACTTACCGATAAGCTTCAACAAAAAATTGTTGGTCAAACCCGTCTTACGCGTACCAATAACGACGATGCTCATTACAGATCAGGGGC
>JANPPB010000108.1:0-2881 GCA_031428295.1 Segetibacter sp.
TTTAACTTTAATGTTACCTATAAAAACTTTGACTTTTCAACTTTCCTTTATTGGAAGGCGGGAGGGCAAATTGCTAATTACACCCGTTACTGGACAGACTTCAATACTTTTCAGGGCAATAGAACAAGGAGAGTGTTAAACGATAGCTGGACACCCGAAAAGAAAGATGCCTTGCTTCCCCGTTTAACCAGTAATGATGCAACCAGTGGTACTTTGCCGGTAAGCTATTATATTGAGCCGGGTGGATATTTAAGATTGCGTAACCTGCAGGTAGGATATACGCTGCCGGTTTCTGTTTTAGGAAAAATTGGTATTGAGCGCATGAGAATTTATGTGCAGGCCCAAAACCTTTTCACCATAACAAAATACACCGGTCTTGATCCTGAAATTACAACCACCAACACAGGTCGTAATGATTATACCAGGCGTTTTGCTGATAGAAACCTCGGTGTAGACGTAGGAAATTATCCAACGGCAAAGGCCTTACTGTTTGGGTTGAATATCGGGTTCTGATAACCGCTTGAAATAATCAATAAAAAGTTTAAAATGAAACAAATAACCAAGTATTTAGTAATAGCAGGTATCTCTGCTATTGTTTTAATAGGTTTTAACTCCTGTAAAAAAAGTTTTTTAGAACCTGCTCCATTTGGGCGGTATTCAAGTGAGCAATTACAAAGTTTAAAAGGTCTTGAAGGATTGCTTGTAGGCACCTACGGGTTTATGGATGGTGCAGGTACACCAGGAGCATCCGGATGGATGGTTGGTGCAACTAATTGGGTATATGGGGATGTTGCATCGGACGATGCCTATAAAGGCACCGATGCAGGTGACCAACCACAAATGACGGAGATTGAGTTGTACAATTCGCAGGCAGCAAACACTTATTTTTATTACAAATGGGTATCGTTGTATGAGGGGGTTTCCAGGGCAAATGATGTTATAAAATTTGCTTCGACCGTAGTTGGACTTACAGATGCGGACAAGAGCAATTATATAGCGCAGGCCAGGTTTTTAAGAGCTCATTTTCACTTTGAGGCAAAGCGGATGTTCAATAAAGTTCCTTTCATAAGCGAAGCAACTACCAAATATGATAACAATGCTGATATATGGCCGATGATTGAAGCGGATTTCAAATTTGCATACGATAATCTTCCTGAAACACAGCCCCTTGTTGGAAAAGCAAACAAATGGGCTGCTGGTTCTTACCTGGCTAAAGTGATGATGTACCAGAAGAAATTTGCGAATGCCAAGGCGTTGTATGACGTTATCATTCCGTCTGGTAAAACATCAAATGGAAAAAGCTATGATTTGCAGGATCAATATTGGAAGAATTTTGATATAGCGTTTGAGAACAGTGGTGAAGCGGTTTTTTCGCAGCAGGCACAAGCCGGTGGTACAGTAAATGCTTCTGCTGAAACTTCTTATGAACTTGCTTATCCCTATGGAGGGGTGTGGGGTTGTTGCGGGTTCTACCAACCTTCACAAAACCTGGTTAACTCTTTTAAAGTTGATGACAACGGTCTTCCTTTTTTAGACGAATCTTACAATATGACGAACCTTAAGAGTGATGAAGGAATTACTTCAAATAATCCATTTACAAATGACGTGTCCATTCCATTAGATCCACGTTTAGATTGGACAGTAGGAAGAAGAGGAATTCCTTATTATGATTACGGCGCCCATCCCGGAAGAAACTGGATAAGAGACCAGGCCTATGCCGGGCCATATAGCCCCAAGAAACATGTTACTAAAAGTACAGACCTTGGAACCGCAACTAACATTAGTAACGTTAGACAAACCGCTAAAAATTACAACATCATCAGATTTGCCGATGTGCTTTTGATGGCTGCTGAAGCGGAAGTAGAAATCGGTTCCCTGGATAAGGCTCAGGTATATATAAATAGAGTGCGCACCAGGGCAGGTAATACGGGAAGCATAATACAAAATGCACCTGCTAATTACCAGATTAAACAATATCTGATGCCCTTAGCTTCTCAGGATATAGCAAGAAAAGCAGTACGGTTTGAAAGAAGACTAGAATTGGCAATGGAAGGACATCGTTTCTTTGATTTAGTGAGATGGGGAATAGCTGACCAAGTGTTGAATGCATATTTAACTCCCGAAAAAGAGCGAAGAAGTTATTTGAAAGGTTCAGGTGGGTTTACCAAGGGTAAAAATGAATATTATCCCATACCTAATAGAATAATTGAAGTAGCAAGAATTGCGGGTAATACACTGGTGCAAAATCCCGGGTTTTAATAGCTTCTAACAGATAAATAACAAACAATCCGCCTCAGTTTTATACCTGGGGCGGCTTTTGTTCATACATAACTTATTCGAAATTTGTTTTTAAGTATGGGGTTAATTCACCTAATCTTAATCACTATATTCCAAGGGATGACTTTATAGCGGGCACATGCTAATGTAGTTGAGTACTTGTTCCTGATACCTTTTATTGGTTGAGGTTGGAGTTTTTTATGCATACTTTCTGACCAATTTTATATTTTTTAAGTTCTATAGAATAAAAAATTGTGTTTAAGAATGAATAAAAAATTACTTTCAAAAATTAATTTTAAAACCTAAAACTTGCCAAATGGAATTGATCTTTCAAACACCTAAATCCTCTGTTGCCGTTGGAAGGGCAAAACTAACATTGCCTCCCTGTAATAGCTTCCCTAAACGAACGCATTTAATACCTACGGGTAGCATCTGAGACAGCGTTATCTTCATCCCAATTACTCATCACCCAAGCTTAAACAACTAAACTTACTTTAATGAACGAAAACCTAAACAAAAGCGCACTCTTCAATGGTAGTTGCTTTGCACTCATAACCACCGCATTTACTTTTTCAATCAGGGCAGGAATTTTACCACAATTAGG
>JANPPB010000109.1:0-5572 GCA_031428295.1 Segetibacter sp.
GTTTGAGCCAGGTGCTCTGCGAATGCTGATTTTAGCTCCTGCGTTGTCGCTGCTTTTTGCATTTTAGGCAATGCTTTGGTCAATGCTTTCTCAGCCCAGTAAATATCTTTCAGTCCATCTATAAAGAATTTTTCCAGTGAACTGGTTTCCTGCAAACTTTTGCTCATTGTGCTTTTATTCGCAGGCATCCCATTGGATGATTGTTTTGCCGGCGTAGTTGATTTTGAACTTGAAGAGGTAGTTGTTTTAGCGGCGGTTGATTTTGCCATGATTATTGTTTTTATAAGTAAATAGTTAATTGATACTTAGCTCTGTAATTACAGTGCCATAGTTAATCACTAATTATAAAAGCAACATGGAGATTATTTTCCACATGTAAATGATCTGGTGTAATGGAGGTGATTATTATGAAGGAGGAGCGTAATGGTGTATCATAACATTCAATCATCAAATACATCAAACCTCTTATGAAAGGAAAGATTAGCCGTATCCTATTTCTTCAATTGCTATTACAGCCTCGATGTTGATGGGGCCATATATATGAGGGAAGAGTTGATTGGCTGATACAGCCCGTTCATATTTTGGCGGATGAACCAGCATTGCCACTTCAATAGTAAGTTTTAGAACGCATTGATTTTGAAAGTAGCGTTCCAACACACCTTCAACCTGTTCCGAAGTTGAACAATGTATAAATCCCTCCTGATCAAAAGATGCAGGAAAATACAAACTGCTTAATGCAGCTTGATGCCAATCTGCTTTTTGGGCTACATGATAAATAGTAGTTGGTTGCAATAACATTATGAGGCTTGCCACATACGGGGGATATGATTTTCGAGCATGAGCAGGTCCGTCAGCACCATGGCTGTAACTGCTTCCAAAACTACAGGCACACGCAGGGCAATGCAGAGGTCGTGTCTGCCCCTAACGGCAAATGCTTCCACTTGCCCGGTTTGCCAGTTAAGGGTTTGCTGTTCCTTAGGTGTTGAAGAAGTTGGTTTGATGGCAATTCTAAAAACAAACTCATTGCCATTAGTTATACCGCCTACTACCCCACCTGCATGATTTGTGGCAGTTGTGCCTTCCAAATTTTGAATAGAATCATTATGATCGCTGCCAAACATTCGTGCTGAGGCAAAGCCGGTTCCAAATTCAACACCTCTAACCGCAGGAATGGCAAAAACTGCATGACTTAATACAGACTCTACCGAGTCGAAGAACGGCTCTCCTATGCCCACCGGAAGGCCCAAAACACGGCATTCAACTATTCCGCCTACACTGTCTTTAGCATCAATTGCTTTTTGCAGCCCTTTTTCAACATCCGTTTCACCGGCAACCTCAGTAATGGTAGCCGTCACCTTTATGCGATCCATTAATTTTTTAGCAACTACTCCTGCAGCCACCAGGCAAACCGTAAGACGTCCGCTAAAATGACCGCCTCCCCTATAATCTTCATTGCCACCAAATTTTTTACTGGCTACAAAATCAGCATGACCTGGACGAGGCACATCCCTCTGCTTAGCATAATCGGTGCTCCTCGTATTGTTGTTTTCAAAAAGAATGGTAATTGGGGCACCGGTTGTGCGATTGTTAAAAACACCACTTTTAAATATTGGCAGGTCGTCTTCTTTACGGGGAGTGGTTCCTTTTGCTCCACCTTTACGGCGTTCAATATCTATTGTAAAATCTTCAACTGACAAAGGCAATCCGGCAGGACAGCCGTCAATTACAATCCCTACACTTTCGCCATGCGATTCGCCTAAAATATGAACCCTGAATAAACGGCCAAAACTGTTCAATGAAGTAAGTTTTAATTATGAATGCTTATATGTGTCTGACGTTGCTTATAATAACCGGCATCTATCTTCCTCCTCTCAAAAACTAATAAAAACATTAGCTCCTAACTGTTGCAAATGGTCATAAAAGTCAGGATACGATTTATAAATTGCCTGGGCTTCTTCTATATTCACTACTCCATTAGCTCTTAAGGCTGCCACCGCGCAAGCCATGGCTATACGATGATCGTGATGGGAATGTACCGGCGCTGCTTGCACTTCTTTTCCTCCCTTAATCATCATTACATTATCCTGCAAAGTAATTTCAACACCCATTTTTGCGAATTCCTGTTGAAGTGTCAGGCCCCGGTCGCTTTCCTTGTGAGCAAGGCGGTGTACCCCTTCTATTATCGTTACCCCTTTACAATAAGTAGCAAGAGCAACCAACGGCGGAAACAAATCCGGACAATCCGTAGCATCAAAATGAAATGCTTTTAAATTAGCAGGACCAATCTCAATGCCATCATCAGAAATTTTTATATCCGCTCCACAATCTATTAAAGCCTGCACAATGGCTTTATCGGCCTGGGTGGAGTTTATATCCAAACCTTTCACCGTTAAGGGCCCGGCAATTGCACCAGCTACTAATAAAAACGCTCCACCACTCCAGTCGCCTTCGACAGTGTAGGTTTGAGGTTGGTAGTGGGTTTCAGCAGGATTTATTGTAAAAAGCTCATGATTGCTATGTGTAATTGTAATACCAAATGCCTGCATGACCTGCATGGTAAGATCGATATATGGCTTGCTTTTTAAATTATTAACCTTAATAGTAACCGGTTCGGTAGCTGCGGCGCCATAAGCCATTAATAACCCTGTTAAAAACTGCGAACTCAGTGAGCCGTCAACCGTTACGCCTACCGGCTGCAAAGGCCCTTGAATGTGTAAGGGAAGTTTACCTTTATTTGATTGAATGCCGATACTAAGAGAAGGAAAAATCTTATCAAAGAAACCCATCGGTCGGTTTAACAAACTGCCCGAGCCATTTATAGTTATAGGTTGATCGCTCAAAGCTGCTATGGGGGTAAACATCCTGATACCCAGGCCGCTTTCACCACAATTAATTTCGGTGCTAACCGGTTTTACGCCATTGCTGCTTATGCTTATTGAGCCATTAGGATTGTAGGTAACCTGTGCCCCAAGTTTTTGAATTACATCCAGCGCAGCAAGATCGTCGTTACTCTTGCCGGGTTTAAGAATAGTGGAGGTTCCTTTCGATAACAAGGCAGCAGCACAAGCCCTTTGCATACTGCTTTTGCTGGATGGGGCATCAATTACACCCTGCAATTTTGATGGGTAAACCTGTACAATCATAGTAAAAAAGAATAGGTTTAAATCGTTACAGTTCTTGAATCAAAGTATGCAAGTCCTCAAGCGAGATTAATTTTATTTCAGCTTTGCCAACTTTTTTAAGCAAAATAAAACTCATCTGCTGACCAGCCTTCTTTTTGTCTTTTAACAAAATATCAAAAGCTCTTTCTTTATCAAACTCAAATTGAGGCGGTAAACCGTATTGTTTTAATAACCGGTTTACCCGATCTCCTTCTTTGAAACCAGTTAATTTTTCTGATATCCTGCAAGCCACGCCCATTCCAATACTTATGGCATGTCCATGTGGTATCTGGTACAAATTTTCAATGGCATGACCGAGGGTATGACCAAAATTCAGCAGCTTTCGTTCACCACTTTCAAACTCATCATTAATCACCACTTTGGTTTTGATTAATACATTACGTTGAACCAATTTAGCAATGGCCTGAGTGTCTTTCTGAAATGTAGTTAACCTGGCTGCTTCCAAAATTTTGAACATTGCCGCATCTTTTATAGCTGCATGTTTAATAATCTCAGCAAATCCATTAATCCATTCTTCCTTTGGTAAAGTTTTTAATAAGCTGTAATCAAATAGTATAAAAGACGGTTGCCGGATCAGGCCAACCATGTTTTTATACAAGCCAACATCTACCCCGTTTTTACCCCCTACAGAAGCATCTACCATAGCCAGAATAGAAGTGGGTACGAAACCAAAAGTAATTCCTCTAAGAAAAATACCTGCTACATAACCTGTAATGTCAGTAATAACGCCTCCACCAACTCCTATTAAAGTTGTCTTTCTATCTGCTCCTGTTTCAATTAGCTGCTCAATAATATGGTCGACCGTTGACTGGTTTTTATGTAGTTCACCAGCTTTAATGACGATTGTCTTCCAACCTTTAAATTTTTTCTTATGGCGGGCAAAAATATTATCGTCTGTTAAGATGATAGTTTGCTCTGGAGGTACAAGTTTTTGTAACTGTTCGAATTGAGCATCGAAGTAGTAATTAACTGTTGAGGAAGAAAAAGAAAAGGAATATTTCTTCATAAGCAGGTTTGATGTGAGTTATTGATTGTCTATAGTCTATGGCCGGCGACAATTAATAACTTGTTGGTTGTTGAAGTATGTAAATCTGATAGCTCCTTATGAAACATAAAGTACAAGAGTGCGACCCCGCAATTCTGACGGGGGACCCGCAAGAAAAGCTAAATAGAAGCTCTAAAACCATGGTCCAAAAGTATTTCGTAACGCTGTTTTCAGAGCCGTTAAAAGTCCCCTTTCGGGGGATTTAGGGGGCTTTAGCTATTCATAATCTTATTTTGGTGGTTGATGCTTTCCATGTGTACAGCATCGTAGTAACGGGTAATGAACTCTTTACCAAGACCTAAATTCTCACCTTTTTGAAATGCACGATCCAATATTTCGTTCCAGCGATTGGTTTGCAAAATGGTGATGCTGTTGTTCTTTTTGTACTCACCAATTTTCTCTGCAATCTTCATACGCTGACCCAATAGTTGCATCAGCTCATCGTCAATATGGTTGATTTGCTCACGCAGTTTTTCAAGAGCAACAACAAATTCTTTTACATCGGTAGTTTCGTGCCTCCACTTAATTGAATCCAACAATTCAACCAGTTTTGCTGGGGTAACCTGCTGCTTTGCATCGCTCCAGGCGTTGTCCGGATCAATGTGACTTTCAATCATCAAGCCATCAAAGTCAAGGTCAATTGCTTTTTGAGCAACAGACTGCAATAAGGTTCTGTTGCCACAAATGTGACTTGGATCGTTAATGATCATCAACTCAGGAAAACGGCGTTTCATTTCGATGGCCAGGTGCCACATCGGTGCATTTCTATATTCTGTATTACCGTACGAAGAAAACCCACGGTGAATAATTCCTATTTTTTTTATGCCTGCTTTAGCTACTCTTTCTACTGCGCCCAGCCACAATTCAAGATCGGGGTTAATAGGATTTTTAATGAAAACGGGCACGTTTGCACCACGTAAAGCATCAGCAACTTCCTGAACACTAAAGGGGTTAACAGTTGTTCTTGCTCCCAGCCACAACAGGTCAACATCAAAACTCAGGGCATCTTCAACCTGCTTTGCTGTAGCAACTTCCACAGCAGTTGGTAAGCCGGTAATTTTTTTAGCTTGTAGTAACCACGGAAGGCCTTTCACTCCAATACCTTCAAAACTACCGGGACGTGTTCTTGGTTTCCAAATGCCTGCACGCAGCATATCCACTCTTCCGGTTTCTGCAAGCAAGGTTGCCGTTTTAATCATTTGTTCCTCAGTTTCGGCGCTACAAGGCCCTGAGATGATCAATGGACGTTTAGCCAGAACATCTTCAATGGCTGCTGTTTTATTTAAAGTCTGTTCCATAAGTTTTGAGTTTTTATTTTCTATGTTAAGCTCTATCATTAAACTGC
>JANPPB010000110.1:0-1650 GCA_031428295.1 Segetibacter sp.
GGCCTGGCGTATGCTAAACCGCCTGAAAGATCAAAGCTGGGCAGCCGAAAACCTTGATATAATGTACCTGGATGATGATATGCTTACATGGGCCAAAGCAAGTGGCGATCATATTGAAGGCGCTGCCTCGGCGTTGCATAAAGATGCATACGGCAATGTATTGGTAACTGGTGATACTGTATTGTTAACACAATCGTTGCCGGTTAAAGGCGCAGCGGTAAATGCAAAAATTGGCACAGTTGTAAAAAACATTCATTTGGATGATGACAACACCGGGCAAATCGAAGGCAGAATAGATGGACAGGTAATTGTTATTCTTACAAAGTATGTGAAGAAGCAGATTAGTTAGTATGTGTCCGTTTGAGATGACCTTCGGGTAGTCTATTACCGGGCAAACAATAGTTCCAAAAGAACGGCCATAGGGTAGCAGGTAATTTTTAAAGGATATTTCATACTCCCATCGGGAAGGCCATTTGGTTGAGTTTAGTTATTGTAACTATTGTTCCGGAATGGATATAGTGATGCCTGCTTTGCCGGGTTGTGTCTAAGGAATGATGTCTGCACATAAGGAGTATCATTATTAGGAGATGCCATTATAAAGTATCCATACGTATACGATAAAAGTCGTTAATAATAAATCCTACTCCAATAGGTGCAGAGCACCTCAATATTTGTAGATTGATTTCAATAAATTGATTTCTTAAGGTGCAGTGCACCGTTATACATATTTATGGCAAACACCCAAACGCAATCGTATTTCTACCTTTTCCAGGAAGTCAGGAAGAATTGATCATGAAAAATTGAATTGATTATAAAGAAGTATAAGTTTTTTAGTTTCCTGAAAATAGAAATCCGAAGTAATAATATTACGGTGCGCTGCACCTACAAAGGCAATTGTAGAATGTGATTCTACAAATATTTAGGTGCGCTGCACCATGCCGGTAAGAAAATTAACAGTCATGTGAGGTCAAGCTTACAAACAAGCATTAGGAGCAACCATACAAAAGCGATTTGCAAAGTCCCCTATACCAATTGAGCGTATTACTTTTTTTTCGACAGATAAAATTTACACTGAGTTTATGAGCAGACCCTAATTACCCATCTTCTCCAGGAAGTACTTCAAAAATAGATTCTCCTTTAACCCATTTTACTAATAATTTTAGCAAAATATTGTCTTGCAAAACCCCGAAATATTTGACTATTGGGTGCTCTGCAAACAACAGTAAACCAACAGAATGCATAAAAAATTTGCCTCAATCACCCACTGATGTACCTGAATTGTAAAACATGGTTTAGCCTAAGATACGGTACCATAAAAACAGAAGAATTGGTAGAAATGGCTGAAGCATACGCTGTAAAAAGCATGGCTTTAACCAATATTAATTCAACTGCCGACCTGTGGGATTTTGTTGACTTCTGCCGGCAAAAAAACATTAAACCGGTTGCCGGGGTAGAAGTGAGAAATGAAGATTCTTTCCTCTACATTTTACTGGCAAAAAACAACATCGGGTTGTTGGCTATCCATCGCTTTTTATCGGAGCACCTGCAACAAAAGAAACAATTTCCACTCAGGCCACAATTTTCCAATGATGTATACATCATCTACGGTTTAGGCAGTCACGAACCGGTACACCTACACGAAAACGAACT
>JANPPB010000111.1:0-4344 GCA_031428295.1 Segetibacter sp.
GAGGGCTGAAAATAAGGTGTGGCACCTTCGCCTTCTTTCCATTTAAAAATGATGTTTTTCTTTACATCTGAAAACAACAGGTAGTTACCATCCTTTATCCAAACCGGGCCCTCCGACCAACCGAAGCCATCCGCAAGAACCTCAATAGTTGCATTGGAATCTATCAGTTCATAAAACTTCGGGTCGAGTGAAATAATTTTTCCGACAGTTTGTTTTTGCTGTGCACCCGCTACCGAAGATGCCAATATAAAAATTCCTGCAGCCAACATCTTATTAATCATTTTTTTTATTACTAAAGATAGCTGAATTAGCAGGTAATACTTAGATCACAAATGCCTGACATTTTTGTGTGGTATAATTTTTAGAACATCAGGGACAACGGTTTGATAACAAGCAGGATTTGACATCAGTTCAAGGGATGACCGTTTAGTAGCAACCAGGATGTGACATAATAATAGTGGCAGAGGGACTACCATTTGGTAGAAACTATGATTTGAAAAACAATAGTACCGGAGGGACGGTCATTTAATAGCAAATAGGATGTGAAAGAAGTGTAGTACCAGAGGGACGGCCTTATGGTAGCAACCAGAATGTAACGAATATAACACCAGAGGAATGGACATACCTGATAGCCCTTTTTCATAGCCATCAAAATAAGAAATATGCATAACCAGAATTAGAATTGTTGCCCCCTTTATATAGAAACATAAGCAACCTTTTGCTATATTTTTTTATCTCATATTCAGTAATATTACCCGGCAAAAGTTTCAATAAATAAGCACCCCTTGTTGGTACAATTCCTGAAAATGTAATCTCATTTTCCTGGTTCAACTCCATCCAATACTTCTCCTAAAAGATCACCTATCCAGGTATTTTTTGATAAGGCTTTGTCTTTAAGCTATTTGATTATCTCAAAGTTTTACGCATAAATTTTATTACATGAAATCATCTCTTACACGTAGGGGGTTTGCTGCATTATTTGCTATCCTGCTGTGTTTTTTATCAATGAAAACAATGGCACAATGCAACGAGGTGCATGCTTATATAACCAACGGTCCATCGGCCTTATTATGTACTGGGTTACCCTTACAATTGCAAGCCGAAACCAATGCAGCCCACACCTTTTACCAGTGGCAAAAACAAACGGCAACTGCCGGAAGCTTTACAAACATTGATGGAGCAAATAGTAGTATACTATCAACAGACAACCTGGGATCGTACCGGGTTATTGTTGGTAACGGAACCTGTAAAGACACTTCCAGCATCACCAATATTATTGCTCTTACACTTAGTGGCGGAACCATTTCGGGCGGTCCTGCCACAAAAATTTGTGCCGACTCCTATGTAGGTTCTTTAGCAGGCCCGGCAGTACCCGGCGACGAATTTGGGGTTATAAAATACCAATGGCAATTAAAAGAAGGCAATGGTTCTTATCAAAATATATTACTTGCTACCGGTCTTGAATTTAATGCAGGATATGTAAAAGTTTCTTCTGCTTTCAGGCGTGCTGCCATTGATAAATGTGGCAACACAGCTTACTCAAACGAACTTACATTTACTACTTACGACCTGGTTAAAGCAGGCACGTTAGCACCCGCATTGCAATCTGTTGTTGCAGGTGGCATACCTTCAACTATTAGTGCTTCCATTGCAGCAACCGGCAGCGGAAACCTGTCGTTTAAATGGCAATCATCGCTATCAATAAATGGCCCATGGACTACAATAGAAAATGCAACAGGAGCAAGCTATACGCCAGGTGCAGTTAACGTCAATACCTATTTAAGAAGAATAGCTTTTACGGATGTTTGTAGCTATACAGCAACTACCGAAGCGGTTGTTGTAACCGTTCAAAATCCAAGTGTGCTGAATGCAGGAGTATTATACTCTGACAACTCCTGTTTATTTTCCGGCAATACCCCTTACCCGGTTGCTACCAAAATAAAACCTGTAGGTGGCGTACAACCATACATTATTGAGTGGGAATCAAAAACAGTTTCGGGAGCATGGACGCTTATTATTGGTGAGCATAACGACAAATTATTTTCCGGCCCTATTACTGAAACTACCAGCTACAGAAAAAAAGTAACAGATGCTATGGGCACTGTTGCATACACTGATATTGCTACCCTTTCTGTTATATCCGGGCCGTTGTATGCAGGAGAAATATTCGCGGCCAGCTCTGTTGCCTGCATGGGTTTTTCACCGGGGCAAATCATCAGCACTAAAAGTGGTGCAAACTTTGGCGAACGTGGCTCTTACCAATGGCAAATAAAAACCAGCACTGGCAACTGGACAAATATTTATGGTGCAATAAGGGGCTACTACCAGCCACAACCCCTTACGGAAAAAAGCCAGTTCAGGAGAGTATTCTTCGATTCTTGTGGTCGCTTTGGAAGAATTGCCTACTCTAACGTAGTAGAAATAGATGCCAAACCAGCTTTATTAGCAGGCGACATTGGCCCATCAACACAAGTGGTTATTCCCGGAAGGATGCCTGGCTTATTAACCTCAATCGAAGCGCCAAATGGTGGCACAGGATCGTACACCATTTGGTGGGAGAAAGCTGATCTTGCGACAGGACCGTGGACAAAAATTACCAATGCAAGCGGTGTACAATATCAGCCGGAGGCGGCAACAAAAACAACCTATTATCGCCGTGTTGTGAGAGACAATAATTGCCATGCCGAAAAAATAACTTTTGTTATTGAAGTGCAGGTTCCAGTGTATCCGCCAATGATAGGTGGAAACATCACGGGCTCAACCTGTGTGTTTGCTGAATTACAGCCAGCTAAACTAACCAGTGGTTCTATAGCAGCCGGCGGTGGCATAGCCCCATATACTTTTCAATGGGAAAAGAGAACTGGCACCAATACATTTACTGAAATAGTAAATGCTACCGGCGAGCAATATCAGCCCGGCATATTAACTGAAACTACACAATACCGCAGAAAGGTTACGGATAGCTATGGCACTGCTGCTAACTCTGACACCTTCACTATTCAATTGGTAACAACCCCTTTGATTCCGGGCAAAATTGAAGTAAGCAATCCAGAAATATGTGCGGGTTCTTCAGCCGGAATTATTAAAAGCATACAGGATGCTTCAGGCCTTGGATCTGGTGCATATTACCAGTGGCAACAACGTACGGGTTCAGCACAATTTGCAAACATAGCCGGGGCCATTAGCAAAGAGTATACGCCTTCGGCCTTAATGCAAACCACCTATTTTAGAAGAGCTTATAGTGATGAGTGCAGTGGTATTGTACGAACAGGATATTCAAACGAAGTTGTAATAAAAGCAACCCCATCTGCCAACCTTTTACCGGGTTTGATTGACGGACCATTTATAACCTGCTATGGAACGGCACCAGGTAACATACGAAGTGTATTGGATGCCTGCGGAAGCTGCAATCTCAAATACCAGTGGGAAGAATTTATCGGAACAGATTGGGTACGAATAGAAGGAGCTACAAGTGCCTCATTTACACCAGCCAGCATTAGCAATAATACCAGGTACCGTAGAAAAGTTACCGATGGGATGGGAAGAAGCAGTTACTCCAACATAGTTGAAATATTGGTATATCCCGGTGTTGAAGCAGGCACCATTGGAGTGGAAACTCAAACAGTTTGCCTGAATGCACAACCAACAACTATTAGCCTGTTAACCGATTGCCACTACACCGATGGAACTGTTACCTACCTGTGGCAACAGTCTTCTTCAAAAACAGGTCCCTGGACAGATATTGTTGGTGCTAACACACCTGCTTACCAACCAGAGGCCGTAACTGCAACGTTGTATTATCGTTTGAAAGTTATGAGTACTACCTGCCATGCTGTGGTGTATACCAATGTGGCTACCGTAGCATTAAAAGCTACTTGCAGCTTTAAAATTGCTGCAAGCAGCTATCGTTTCCAGGTATGCCAACCCAACAATATGGTTGAAGTGTTTGTTGAAGATGTACAAACCTGCAATAATGAAAATGAAGTTGAGTGGCAGGTAAAGGCACCAAACAGCACTGTATGGATGCCAACAGGAATTAACACCCTTACGCTTAATGTTAACGGCTATTACAAACCTGAAGACGCACACTTAGAATGGAGATTAAAGATTTATAACAAGGCTTGCAATACCACAACCTATAGTAATGTAGTAAGTGTAAGCAGGGTAACCTGTCGTAAAAACTTACCTATAGTATATCCCAATCCTGTAGTCAAAGGTCAGATCATTACAGTGGAAACAACTGATATTCCACACAAGCTTTCTTTGATGACCATTGATGGTAAAAAGATAAACTTCAGGATCATTTCGACTGCACGTGGCTTTATAAAAATAATGTTGCCAACT
>JANPPB010000112.1:0-3920 GCA_031428295.1 Segetibacter sp.
GGTTCGCTTAGCATGAAAACCATTGTTGAGCAACAGGTTCAAGGTAGTTGGTGGAATATTGTTTACCAGCCACTGGGCTTCCTCATCTTCTTAATTTGTTCGTTTGCTGAATGCAATCGTACTCCTTTTGACTTACCTGAAGCTGAGAACGAATTGAATTTTGGTTATCACCAGGAGTACTCCTCAATGAAATTGGGCTTTTACTTGTTTGCCGAATACATTAATATGTTTATCAGTAGTGTTATAATGGCAACCTTATATTTTGGTGGTTACGATATTCCTTTTGTGAATGATGCTAACCTGTCATTAAACCTTGCTGCAGTACTAGGTTTCCTTTGCTTAATGATTAAAGTAGTCATCTTTATTTTCATATTTATGTGGGTTCGCTGGACGATACCGAGGTTTAGGTATGATCAACTGATGGATCTTGGCTGGAAAGTATTGATACCCCTGGCACTTGTGAATATGTTTGTAACAGGTGCATTGATATTGTGGCGACAAGGTTGATAATGAAAATAGAGGAAGCGGTTCCATTTGACCACTAATTGTTAATCTCTTTTATATTTTAATGTATGTTTAAAACCTATGGACTAACAATAAAATGGAGACGGATTTTAACCACTTTTTACTACGTAATGATTGTGCCGGTAATCATAAACAGCATTATTCGGAATGAAGTTGTTTCTTATATTTTAGGTGGCATATCTCTTTTGGCAGCTTTGATTTTTGGGGTTTTATTTTGGTTCTATTATAATTTGCCTGAAAAATTAAACATGAAAGAGAAAGCTTGTGCTGAATAAAGAGACAACCGTACAAGTGAGTGACACAACAATCATGACCAAAGAACTCTTGCTCGTTGCCAAAAAACCTTTAATGAAAAAGGCCTTTGAAACAGCCGTTAAAGTCTCTTTAGTGATTTAGGATAAATAAACTTGGAAGGATAGCAGTATAAAAATATTTTTGCCAACCTTTTTAAATGGGTCTCTTTTAAAGAGCGATGAGAAAGAAATTATGCAGTCATTAACCAATAGGTCGCAGGTAGTAGAACGCAAGCCAATGAACTGGGTTGAAAAGCTATATCTTCCGGCTATTTTCAAAGGCATGCTGATTACCTTCAGCCACATTTTTAAAAAGGTACCAACCATTAAATATCCTGAGCAAAAGCGTGCCTTTAGTAAGGTTTTTCGTGGATTACAGGTTTTAAACAGGGATGAGGAAGGCCGCGAAAGATGTACCGCCTGTGGCTTGTGCGCTGTAGCCTGCCCCGCAGAGGCTATTACAATGGAAGCAGCAGAAAGAGAAAAGGGTGAAGAAAATTTATATAGAGAAGAGAAATATGCAGCCAAATTTGAGATTAATATGCTTCGCTGTATTTTCTGCGGTTTGTGCGAAGAGGCGTGCCCTAAGGATGCAATTTATTTAAGTGAGACCTTTGCGCCTCCCAATTTTCAGCGTAAAGGTTTTATATATGGAAAGGAAGATTTGTTAATACCCAATCCTTTAACCGAGCCTGAAGCATACGAAAAGGCAAAAGGAGAAAGGGCACCGGTTACAAGTTAAATGTCTATAATTAACTGCCCTAATGAGTATAGTTCAAATTTTATTTTGGTTCTTATCGGCCCTCGCCCTTATGGGTGCGCTAATGGTGGTAATAAGTAAAAACCCGGTGCATAGCGTTTTGTGGCTTATAGTTGTCTTCTTTGCTATTTCAGGGCATTATGTTTTGTTGAATGCCCAGTTTCTGGCCATTGTTAATCTTATTGTTTATGCCGGAGCCATTATGGTATTGTTTCTGTTTGTTATCATGCTTATGAATTTAAACAGCGAAACCGAGCCCCAGAAAAATAACATGCTCAAAATTGCAGGAGCTTTATCAGGTGGTAGTTTAATGCTTATAATGATTGATGTTGTTTCGAGTGCAAACGATATTGCAGGTAAATCTGCTATGGTCAAAGAAGGAAATATCGGCTTGATAAAATACCTCGGTAGAGCATTGTTTAACGATTATGTAATACCGTTTGAGATAAGCAGTGTTTTATTTTTAAGTGCTATGGTAGGTGCCGTTGTATTGGGTAGAAAAGGGGAAGGCAAGGCTGTTTAGAAAAGTTTAACTGGTTGAGACGATTACGTTTGATAGGTTAATTTTAAAACATAGTTCTGAATATTTTGTTGGTTGATTAAAAAAAAGATTTGCAGGCATGCCTATTCAATATTATATAACACTCGCAATAATACTTTTTTGCATAGGGGTTGTGGGTGTACTCACCCGTCGCAATGCCATTATAATTTTTATGTGCATTGAGCTAATGTTGAATGCGGTAAATTTATTGTTGGTCGCTTTTTCTAAAATGATTAATGGACTTGCGTATGCCAGCGACAAAGCATCGCTTGCAGGTATGGACGGACAACTGTTTGTATTTTTTATTATGGTAGTTGCAGCAGCAGAGGTTAGTGTGGGACTTGCAATTATAGTAATGATGTACAGAAACACACATTCGGTGGACATCAATTTTTTAAACAGGTTAAAGAACTAAAATGCCAGAAGCAAAGGGCTTTACGCCTTGCGCTTTACACTAAACAATAAACGAATAACGCCCCATAAGCGTTGGGCCTTTAGCGTTTAGCATTCAGCTAATAATTATGAACCAATTCAGTCATCTTGTTTACTTAATTCCACTGTTTCCCCTGGTAGGTTTTCTTATCAATGGTCTTGCTCGTAATAGTCTATCTAAATCTGCCACAGGGTTAATTGGAAGTGGCGTTATCCTGGCTTCATTTATTTTAAGTGTCCTTATTTTTTTAGAAGTTAAGGCACCCGGTTTTCAGCCGGTGATAGTAAACCTGTTCGATTTCATTCGCGTTACTGACTTCAATATATCTTTTGCTTTTAGAGTTGACCAACTTTCAACATTATGGTTGTTGATTGTAACCGGCATTGGTTTCTTAATTCATGTATACTCTACATCATATATGCACAGTGAGGCTGCCCCTCATTTTGCCCGCTTTTTTGCTTACATGAATTTGTTTGTTTTTTCTATGTTACTGTTGGTACTAGGTGCCAACTACGTAATTATGTTTATTGGTTGGGAAGGCGTTGGTTTATGCTCTTACCTTTTAATAGGTTACTGGTTTAAAAATAATGATTACAACTATGCCGCCAGAAAGGCTTTTGTAATGAACAGGATTGGTGATCTTGGATTTTTACTAGCTGTGTTTTGGTTGTTAGCTAAATTAGGAACAGTTGATTACACGGAAGTATTTGCCAGGGTTGGCACCCTATCAAATTTTGATATTACTGCTATTACGATGTTACTATTTATAGGAGCTGCAGGTAAGAGTGCACAAATTCCTTTGTATACGTGGTTACCTGATGCAATGGCTGGTCCTACACCTGTCTCAGCCTTAATACACGCAGCAACCATGGTTACTGCAGGCATATACATGATTGTACGCAGTAACATTCTTTACTCCCTTGCACCATTTACCCAGGCAGTTGTTGCTACAATTGGATTGGCTACAGCGCTTCTTGCCGCAACTATTGCAATTAAGCAAAACGATATTAAAAAAGTATTGGCTTACTCTACAGTTAGCCAGTTAGGTTACATGTTTTTAGGGTTGGGTGTTGGTGCTTACACAGGCGCAGTATTTCATGTAATGACGCATGCTTTCTTTAAAGCCCTCTTATTCCTGGGTGCAGGTAGTGTTATTCATGCCATACACAACGAGCAAGATATCCGTAACATGGGTGGACTGAAGAAATACATGCCCATTACACACATAACATTTTTGTTGGCTTGTTTGGCTATTTCGGGCATACCACCGTTCAGTGGTTTCTTTTCTAAGGACGAAATTTTAGCGGCTGCCTTCGAGCACAATATTCTTTTCTGGATTGTTGGAGTTTTGACTGCAGGACTTACTGC
>JANPPB010000113.1:0-8999 GCA_031428295.1 Segetibacter sp.
TGGGCAGGTTTGCGGTAAGCGATGATCCGGCTACGTGGGTACCAACTCCCCCCTCATACAAAAAGGCTATTGAGCCTTATTGGAGCAAAATGCGAACTTTTGTTATTGACTCCGCGCAGCAATTTAAGCCCATACCGCCGCCGATCTTTTCAACCCAAAAAACCAGCGTTTTTTATAAAAATGCTTTGGCAGTAAAAAATGCCGTTATAAAAATTTCTACCGAACAAAGTGAGATCGCCAATTTTTGGGATTGCAATCCTTTCAAAATGAATATTAAAGGACATGTTATGTTTGCTACCAAAAAGATTTCGCCGGGTGGCCATTGGATAAATATTACCCAACAAGCATGCAAACAGGTAAAAGCAGGGGTAAGCCAAACATTGGAAGCCTATGCAATTATATCTATAACGCTGGCCGATTGTTTTATAAGTTGCTGGGATGAAAAATACCGCAGCAATGTAGTAAGACCCGAAACTTATATAAACCAATATATGGATGCTGATTGGGTTCCGCTGTTGCAGACACCGCCCTTTCCTGAATATACCAGTGGACATAGTGTGGTATCGGCCGCGGCGGCGGTAATCCTTACCAAACTTTTTGGCAATAATTTTAAGTATACAGACAGTACCGAACTGGAATTTGGCTTGCCACCCCGAAAGTATTTATCGTTTACAAGTGCCGCCAAAGAAGCAGCCATCAGCCGGTTTTATGGAGGCATACACTATATGCCCGCCATAACTAATGGGCTAATTGAAGGTGAAAAAATAGGTTTATTTATGGCTGAAAAACTTAAAACAAGAATTGTCAATACTAAGGCTAAATAAAGATGTAGCAACAACTGTAAGCCAAAGTGTTTTGCGCCCTTTACCTTATTCTTTTGCTGGTAAAACAGGCAGGTAGTATTCCCCCTTCATGTACAACACCGCTTCGCCTGCCATGGTTACGCGATCATTCAAAGCCTCGCAAAACAACGTGCCGGTACGTGCAGAAATTTGTTTTGCAGTAAGGGCAGCTTTCCCCAGCTTTTCACTCCAGTAAGGTATTAAGTTGCAATGAGCAGAACCTGTAACAGGGTCTTCGCCAATTACGGAGTTCGGTACAAAAAAGCGGGAGACAAAATCAACTTCTCTTCCGGGGGCAGTAACAATAATGCCTATAGTATCCAATTGGTTCAGGTATTGAAAATCGGGAACAATATTCCTAATTTCCTCTTCATTTTCGTACACCAAAAAATAGTCTCTCGACTTAAGTATTTCCAAAGGTGATGAATAATTTACAAGACCTTTTAGCAATGCATCGGGCACGTTGGTAACTGGCATTGGCGGTCTGCTCGGAAAATTGAGTTCAATAAGATGGCCTTTGCGTTTTACCTGCAATAAACCGCTTTTGCTGTGAAAGTTAATTTGGTCGCTGCTGGTATTGATCTCATTAAATATGATGAAAGCCGAAGCCAGTGTTGCATGGCCGCACAAATCAATTTCAAACTCAGGTGTAAACCAGCGAATGTCAAATTGATTGTCACCTGTCGGCACAAAGAAGGCTGTTTCGCTCAGATTGTTTTCAAAGGCGAGTTGTTGCATAAGGTCAGCATCCAACCACTCCGTTAGGGGGCAAATTGCAGCAGGATTTCCACCAAACAATTTATTGGTAAAAGCGTCAACCTGGTAGATGGTCATTTTATTAAATTAAAAGTAAAAAGGCAAAAGTAAAAAAGTAGTAAGTACTAAGTTATAAGTGATAAGTTTTAAGTTGAGAGTAAACGTGAAAATTGAAAAGTCAAATATCGACAATTTAATAAGCCTCAATTAGTTTCCCCATCACGCAGAACCCCCCTTGGGGGGCAGGGGGGCCGTTCTACACCTGAAAAACTCCCACTCTAAAAACTTCCATAACCGGGTTGTGATTAGCAGCCGCTATGCCCTCCGAAATATGTTTTCGGGTATCCAACGGATCAATAATTGCATCGACCCATAACCTGGCCGCAGCATAATAAGGAGTGGTTTGTTTCTCGTATTTATCCTTTAATTCATTCAGTATTTTTTTCTCTGCCTCAGGGGTTACCTCTTCGCCTTTGGCCTTTAAGTTCGATACCTGTATTTGCAACATGGTTTTGGCCGCCTGCTCTCCGCCCATAACTGCAATTTTTGCGCTGGGCCATGCATAAATAAAGCGTGGATCGTATGCCTTACCACACATGGCATAGTTGCCTGCGCCATAACTGTTGCCTATAACAATTGTTATTTTAGGCACTACAGAATTGGCTACCGCATTCACCATTTTGGCCCCATCTTTTATAATGCCCGAGTGTTCGCTGCGACTGCCCACCATAAAACCGGTAACATCCTGTAAAAAAACCAGCGGTATCTTTTTTTGATTGCAGTTCATAATAAACCGTGCAGCCTTATCGGCACTGTCGTTGTAGATAACCCCGCCCAATTGCATCTCACCCTTTTTTGTTTTAATCAACAGGCGCTGGTTGGCAACAATGCCCACAGCCCATCCATCAATGCGCCCATAACCACATAAAATGGTTTTTCCATAATCCGCTTTAAACTGTTCAAACCCGCTATTGTCCACTATGCGTTCAATTACCTGTAACATATCGTAAGGCTTTACATTGCCTGCGGGAAGTATGCCATATAACTCTGCCGGGTCTTTTGCTGGTAAGGCCGGGGCAACACGGTTAAACCCTGCAACAGCAGTTGCACCAAGTTTGCTGATGATTTTTTTAATCTGGTCAAGGCATTCCTCTTCAGTCTTAAATTTATAATCTGCAATACCGCTTATACTGTTATGGGTATCGGCTCCGCCCAATGTTTCATTATCTATGTCTTCGCCTATGGCTGCTTTAACCAGGTAAGGTCCTGCCAGGTAAATACTTCCATTACCTTCCACCATCAAGGTTTCATCACTCATAATGGGCAGGTAAGCACCACCGGCTACGCAGGCACCCATTACGGCCGCAATCTGCGTAATACCCATGGCGCTCATTCGGGCATTGTTTCTAAAAATGCGGCCAAAATGTTCTTTGTCAGGAAAGATCTCATCCTGCATGGGTAAGTAAACGCCGGCACTATCCACCAGGTAAATTACCGGAAGGTTGTTCTCCATGGCTATCTCCTGTAATCGCAGGTTTTTTTTACCCGTTATAGGAAACCATGCACCCGCCTTTACCGTTTGATCGTTGGCTATAATTACACATTGCCTGCCGCTTACATATCCTGTGCCGCCTACAGTGCCACCACTTGGGCAACCGCCTTGTTCAGCATACATTTCATAACCGGCAAACGCTCCAATTTCAATAAAATCACTTCCACTATCCACCAGGTAATTAATCCTTTCGCGGGCAGTCAGTTTGTTTTTTTCTTTTTGCTTCGCGATAGCCTTATGCCCTCCCCCAAGTTTAATTTTTTCGAAATGTTGATCCATGTGGCTGAGTGCCTGCTTCATAAAATCCTCGTTCTTATTAAACTCAATGTTCATAATTCAATCGTTGTTCAAAACAAAGATAGGGGAGGATGTGAGGCGTTGGATTCTGAGAATGTTTTCAGTTAAAAGAATGGCTGTAAAAACTTCTAAAATTATTTGACCTTATAAAAAAATTATCTACTTTACCATTCGCTTCTTTTACCAAATCCCCATAAATAAACCTATCTAAAACCTTTGCTGCTACAAATGTTTTAGATAGGTATGTGAGAATGAATTCTATCTAAAACCAATTGGTCCTGGCATGTAACAGTGACGCATATGCCAACAACCATTTGTGTTTTTAAGATCATCTTTTCGCTGAAACAAAAATGTTGCTTTATCCCAATTCTAAAATGAGAAAAATGAGAAAGATTATTACACTTGTCACCTTTTTGTGTGTTGTAAATATTGCCGCTTATGCCAAGATTTGGCGGGTAAATAATAACCAGGGAATTACTGCCGACTTTACAGCTTTGCAGGCTGCCCATGATGGTGCCTTGGCAGGGGATACCATCTACCTAGAAAGTTCGCCAACCAGTTATGGAGCCTTAACCAGCAGTAAAAAACTTACTGTAATCGGAACTGGATATTTTTTAGATGTCAATCCCGATTTGCAGGCATTTACCTTGCCGGCTAAAGTGGATGCAATTTATTTGAATGCGGGCTCTGCTGGATCTAGTATCGAGGGTGTTTCAACAGGATCAAATTCAATAACTATCTCAGTAAATGATGTGGTAGTAAGAAGAAATTACCTGGGAAGTCCAGGCCAAGGGATTCCTGACTATTCAGTTGGAACGGTAAGTATTAATAGCGGCGCAAGCAATATATTGATTACTCAAAACTTTGCACTGGTTATAACCAACAGCGGTACTTCAACTGGTATTTTAATTACAAATAACTTACTAAGTTTTCATGCTTATTATGGCGAAGCAACAACTAACCCATGCTTAAACCTTACTACAAATACTGTAGCCATCATAAAAAATAATATCGTAAGAAGAGGAATTTTGACAGCTTATAACAGTAACATTACCAATAACATTATTTACAACGGATTTTTTTCCGGAACAGGTAATCTGGTATCCAATAACATAGGAAATTCCACCCAATTTGGTACAACCGATGGCAATCAGTCCAGTGTTGATATGACTACCGTTTTTCTTGGCACTGGTTCTTATGACAACTTTTTTAAATTGAAGACAGGTTCACCTGCTATTGCCGCGGGTTATGGCAGCACGCAACAGGTACCCGTTGATGCGGGCATGTATGGCGGTTCCACTCCTTATGTGTTATCGGGTATACCGGCCATTCCATCCATTTATTATTTTAAAAATCAGCCGGTAGGAAGCAACAGCGATCCCATTGATGTTCAGGTAAAGGTGAGGTCGAATAACTAGTTCACTGTTTTTGTTTTCATTTCTAAACTGGATTCAAAAAACTGCTGAAACTGATTATGAAACTTTACCTGCCCCATAGCTGGCGAACGTTTATTTGTAGCATGTTGCTTTACTGTGCCACTCTTGTGGTTCAGGGGCAAAACATTTCAAAGCTTGAATATTTTGTTGATGCCGATCCGGGCTTTGGCCTGGGTACTGCTGTTTCCGTAACTACAGGTACCGATGTCACTTCTAATTTTCAATTTAATATATCAGCCCTTTCTACAGGTTTTCACAACCTGTACATGCGTACTTATGTAACTCCATACCAGCTAGTGGCCGATGGCCAAACCATTAAAAAAGGCGGCTGGTCACTGGCATCGGTACGTACTTTTTATAAAGAAAACATTCTTGCAGGTAGTAGTGCTTTACCAAACGTAACTGCAGGAGAATATTTTATTGATGAAGACCCTGGATTCGGCAGGGGAACAGGCTTTTCGATTTCAGCAGGAACCAACATTTCTAATGCCGGATTTACTTTCGAGGTTACCAACCTTGCTGTTGGTTTTCACAACCTGTATGTAAGGTTTAAGGATGCTAATGGTAGATGGAGCTTAGCACTTGTTCGCAATTTTTATAAAGAAGAAGTAGCTATTGGCGGTAATGCAATAGCAAATATCACGGCTGGCGAATATTTCATGGATACAGACCCCGGTTTTGGTAATGGAACAGCTATTTCCCTAACACCCGGATCTTCTGTTTCACCAAATTTTACTATAGATATTACTTCTTTAACCCCCGGCTTTCATAACCTGTATATCCGTTTTAAAGATGCGAATGGTAAATGGAGTCTTGCCGGCGTAAGAAACTTTTACAAAGAGCAGGTTTCATTGGGTTCGGGCACTGCTTCCAACATTGTGAAAGGAGAGTATTTCATTGATGCAGATCCCGGATTTGGCAGTGCCACTAATATTCCTTTTACTGCCGCTGCAAACCTCAACAACCTCAATTTTACTTTTGATGTTACTACGCTGCCCACAGGTTTTCATAACTTGTTTATGCGGTTTAAAAACGCCGACGGTCGGTGGAGTACCGTGCATTCCCGTACATTATATAAAGAAACTATTTCCATTGGTGGAGCAAATGCACCGAACATTACCCGTGGCGAATACTTTATAGATGCCGACCCTGGTTATGGCAAAGGACAAACAATTTCAGTAACACCAGGCATTGACCTGTCTAACCTGAGTTTTATTGCTGATGTAACCAGTCTCAACACAGGCTTTCACAAAATAAATACCCGCTTTATAAATGCTGCTGGCAATTGGAGCCATACCAACATCCGCACTTTTTACAAGGAAACGATTATTACTGCTGCCGATAGACCCGACCTGGTACGGGTGGAATATTACATTGACAACGATCCCGGTTTTGGCAAAGGAACTAATGTAAGTTTTGCACCGGCTAAAGAAGTGACAGATCTCAACTTTCCGGTTAATATGACCAGTGTGTCTATTGGTAATCACAAAATATACATACGTGCATTGGACGCTTTAGGAAAATGGTCATTAATTCATATAGGCAGTTTTTCAGTAGAGCCGCCTTCAGCATTGTATATAACTGTAGGTACCCTACCGGCAAATGCATGTGCCGGCAGTCCGTTTAAAATACCGTTTACTGTAAATACCCCATACGGTTCTAATAATGTATTTACCGCGCAAATGTCTGACGCTAATGGTGCTTTTGGCAATCCGGCAAACATTGGCACTTTTACCGGAAATAACAATGATACGGTACGTGCAACAATCCCATCAAATACTCCTCCGGGTAATAGTTACCGGATAAGAATTTTATCAAACTCTCCATTTGATACCAGTGCCGTTAGCAGCGCAACTTTTGTTGTTACCAGGACACCTCAGTTTCCCTTAAATATATTTGGAAAATTTCAAACCTGCACAGGAACAGAAACATACAATGCAGGTGCGCAGCTACCTGGTATAAAATATACCTGGAGTTTGCAGGATAGTGGAGTGATAGATACTACCGGATCAGTCATCAGCATAAATTGGAATAAGGCCGGACTTTACAATTTGTCGGTTGTACTTAGCAACAGTTGTGGAAATGGCTCACAAAGAATTGTTTCAATTCGTGTATTTGGAGGAGTACCAACCCTTACACCAACCATTGTAAAAAGCGATAGAACTTTGACGGCACAGGGAGCTGAAGCTGCACAAGTGCTGGGGTATAAATGGTACAAAGATGGGGTAGCAATTTCAGGAGCTACGGAAGTAAGTTACAATGCTGCTGTTGATGGACGTTACTTCGTAAGCTTTACAAACCCCTGTGGAGAAGGATCGCTGTCTTCACCCGTTGTGGTTACCACTAAGCAAGACCAGACCATCATTTTTACTGCTATTAATAATTTTATTTACAAAGACACTGCTATTGTTTTAAAAGCAGTGGCATCATCAGGGCAAGCCGTCACTTACAATGTTCAGTCAGGACCTGCTACTATTAAGCAAGACAGCCTTTATGTTACCGGTGCAGGATTGATTACAGTAAGAGCAAACCAACCTGGCAATGATACCCTTAATGCTGCTTTTGCCGACATGTCGTTTACAGTTTCCAAAGCAACTGCTACTATTATTTTTGGCAACCTTAGTCAGATCTACAATGGTCAGCCAAGGCATGTTTCAATCACCACCAATCCCGTAAATCTATCTGTTACGCTTACCTACAATGGTAGCAATGCGGTAGCTATTGATGCTGGCACGTACAAGGTTATTGCGGAGATCACTAATCCTAATTATTCAGGAAAAGACAGTGCGGTATTGGTAGTCAATAAAATAAGCCAGACCATTTCCCTGGAGAATACAACTGACAAACAATACGGTGTAAATCCATTTACCATCAGCACTTCAGCTACTTCAGGTTTGCCTGTATTGTTATCCATTACCACCAATCCTGTTGGTATAGCCTCCCTGGCGGGAAACACTGTAACCATTACCGGCCTGGGTTCCGTATTTGTAAGCGCTACGCAAAGCGGAAATGGTAACTACAATGCCGCCGTTGAAAAGCTGGACACATTTAATATCGTAAAGGCCAACCAATCGATTACTCTTGGTGCAATTACGGACCGGTTCATCAACGATACGGTACTTATCAGTGCCTCAGTTTCTTCGGGTCTTCCGTTAGTTTATAGTCTGGCTACTACACCTTCAACCGGTGTTGCCATTTTGGTAAAAGACACTATAAAAATTTTAAGCGATACCGGTACTGTAACACTTACAATTACCCAGGCCGGCAATGCATTTTACAATGCGGCAGAATTGAAAAAGACCTTCAAAGTTTTGCGGTATAACCAGGCAATCAGTTTTGCTACCATACCAACCAAAACTTTTGGTGATGATCCATTTACGCTTAGTGCAACGGCTTCATCAGGGCTCCCGGTTTCATTCAAAAAAATTTCCGGGCCGTTTACTGTAAGCGGTAACACCGTAACGCTAACTGGTGCAGGTACGGGGGTAATAGATGCAAATCAGGCAGGCAACAATTTGTACAGTGCTGCAATTACATTAAGGCAAACATTTACCATTTTGCCCGACCTGAGAGCACCGGATTTGTATGTACAAAATGTTAGTGGTGGCAAAACAGAGATGATCAGCGGCGATAGTGTCACCGTATTGTGGAAACTATCCAACATTGGTACTGCCAACGCAGCAACCAATTGGACAGAGAAGATTTATATGCAGGCAAGTACCGGCGAGAACAGAACATTGCTGAAGCAATCTGTTTATAATAGTGCTGCTGCTTTAAATATTGGTGCATCGGTTAACCGCTCTGAAAAAGTTAGCTTACCATCGCAAATAACTATTGGTGATGCCGGTGTATTTGTAGTAGAAGTAATTGCAGATCCTTTACTGAACGAAGCACCTGCCAACCTTGCTAACAACACAGGTATAGAAACCACACCATGGACGGTTAAAAAAATTCTTACTTTAGAATTATCTGATTCCCTTGTAACTGAAGGCAATAATCTTGGCATATCTGCAACTGTAAAACGAACAGCTTCTCTTGCCAATGCGTTAACGGTAAACCTCCAATTTAAACAGCAGTCACGTTACAATGTTCCGGCTACTATTAGTATTCCTGCCG
>JANPPB010000114.1:0-12452 GCA_031428295.1 Segetibacter sp.
CATTTGATTAGTTGGGGGTTTGTGTGGGAGGTAGGTCTCTTGTCTCAGGGGTCTTTCAGGCGGCTTTTAATTCCTCACCCTCGGTCCCTCTCCAAAGGAGAGGGAAGCCCGCATTTGATACCCATTGAACTTATGTGCTTACAAATCAACTGTAAATGGAAAATGCCTGATACCCTAAAATTATTACTACCACTGACTTGAAGGGCTATGATTCACAGATTAGTCTGAGGTTTATGCGCCATGGGGAGGCAATTGTATCATAGGTCTTTCATGCGGCTCATTAGACCTCACCTTCGGTCCCTCTTTTAAGGACCTCACCCCCGGTCCCTCTTATAGGACCTCACCCCCGATCCCTCTCCTCGCGGCCATTTTAGACCTCACCCTCGGTCCCACTCCACGCGGAGAGGGAGGCCCGCATTTGCTTCGCAGTGAACCTTCATTGGGGCTACGACCTAATAGACTAAACCAAAAGTGAGCCTAACATCAACAAAATAAAATGGTGCCTAATTCGGCTATGCTTTAAGCTGATTAGATCATATACACTTGTTAAATAGTTCTTACTTCACAAATAATTAATAACATCTATCTCAAAAAGAGAAAAATTGTTAGTGATTGAACAAACCAATATCCAATCCAAAAAAACCATTTAAATCCAAAAAACCAATATCATGAAAACACTTATCCTTTCAACCGACATTCAATTAATCCGTTTGTTTCAAGCCGGTAATGGTATGGCACTCGAAGTGCTGGTTAACCGTTACAAAGACAAAATTTATACTTCCATCCTTTTCCTGGTAAAAGACAAATATGTAGCAGAAGACCTTTTTCAGGATGTGTTTATTAAGATCATTGATACAATACGCAATAACCGCTACACCGATGAAGGAAAATTTTTATCATGGGCAATGCGCATCTCTCATAACCTGTGTGTTGACCATTTTAGAAAAGTAAAACGCAGTCCTGCTATTAAAACCAGCGACGACCGCGATATTTTTGAGCTGATCGATTCAACCGAAACAAGAGCTGACATAAAAATGATGCAGCACCAAAGCCACGAAAAAGTTAGTCGCCTGCTAGACATGTTGCCAGCAGAGCAAAGAGAAGTAATTGTATTACGCCATGATGCCGATTTAAGTTTTAAAGAAATATCTCAAATGACCAATTGCAGCATTAATACCGCTTTAGGTCGCATGCGCTATGGCCTTATAAATTTGCGCAAAATGTTGTCTGAAAAACAGATAGCTTTATAGCCGCACAAAGTGCCAAATTTGTCACTCCGATCTTGCAGCCGACGTTTTTAAAATAAACTCGTTCAGCTTGCCATAGCGGATGCCTGTTTCCGGGTGACAATTAAATTTTATAAAAACAGCCACCTTTTGGGGTGGCTATTTTTATGCAGCTAATGTTAATAGAAGACAGGATGGTGAGGCGTGTAGTTTAATCATTCAGAATTTGACATCGATCCTCAGATAGGTTTCTGTTGTACCGATGAGTGCATTTCAAATTTTCGATTTTTTCTTTGGTTACGGGCGGCAATTCTATTTGCATCTCCGGTTGCCCGCCCGGATGAATTCTCGCCAGAATAACTTGTCCGGCTGGCGTTCGGACGGGTGTCACTTGGAACATCCCGAACTTGATTCGGGGCACTTGTACCAAATCTTTTCATAGCAACATTTCAGCCCCACTTTACATAAGGCGAAAATTTGAAATGTACCCGTACCGACTGCCGTTGTTGCCCATTTCTGTCTTGATAGAATTTAATATACTGCGTCATAGTCCACTTTGGTAACTATCCTGGTCAACTTACCTTTTGCAACCTCAACCGGCGCAATGTTGCCATCGCCATCGTACAGGTTGGCGTAAAAAAGTTCCTCCTTTTTTACAAACAAAGAATATTTTCCTTCGGGAAGTGAAACTTTGAATGTTCCATCCTCCTTAGTTTCAACCTTAGTAACAAACTTGCTGTTTATAGCTGAATAAAAAGCTGATTCATTCTGCTTAACCACCTGCGATAGGTTGGTAAGTTCATAAATATAGAGCGTTGTTTTAAAACCCTTCTGCGGTGTTTTTGGTATATCAGGAGAAGGCATTTGATTACCCGAAACTTTAATTACCATACCTTCTATACCTTGTTGGGCCTGCAGTTTTGAGGCGCATTTGCAGGAAATTGAAAGCAAACAAATTATTAAACATCCAAACTTTGAACCCATTGTAAACAGTTTAAATTTTATAAAATTTCTCTCCTGAAATTATGCACAAAGGCACACCCTAATTTCAGTATTTTTAAAGCCTATATCATTCGTATGCACAAAAGTAAACTTCTATTTTCTATAATACTTTGTCTTCCATTTTTTGCAGAGTCGCAGGTTAGCACCAATACCAGGGTTTTAAAACAAACACAGATTTTATTGGAACAACAGGATAAAGTATTAGCTGAGAAGTTGTTAAACCTCGCTTTTAAAAAAGGATGGAAACTGGTGATAACCGGTATGAATGGCCAAAAGGCAATTTTGGCAGATGTAGACCCTGCAGGTTACCCCATGTACACTACCACCTTAAGCAACGTTGCAGCGGCAGCAACCATTAACACAACACAAATATGGCCGGGAGGACGAACTGGACTGAACCTTACCGGGGCTTCGGACAATATGAAAGGCAAAATGGGAATTTGGGATGGCGGTAAAATAAGATCAACCCACGTTGAACTGGTAAACCGCATATTGCAAAAAGATAATGCCACAGATATTAGCGACCACGCCACCCATGTAACAGGCACTCTAATGGCTGCAGGTGTAAACCCCCCAGCTAAAGGAATGGCTTTTGGATTACAACAATTGATTGCCTACGATTTTACAACGGATGTGACTGAGATGTTTGGTGAAGCAGATAAACTGCTGGTATCAAATCACTCTTACGGAACCATATCGGGCTGGCGTTATAACGAAACAGAGAAGCGTTGGGAGTTTAATGGTGAGGCCAATGCAACACAGGATTATAAGTTTGGTTATTACGACAATAAATCGATGCTTTGGGATTCTATTGCTTACAATGCCCCCTATTATTTAATAGTGATGTCGGGCGGTAACAACAGGAATGAAAATGGACCGGCAGTTGGCCAGCCTTACTGGCGCTTTGATGCAAATAATACCATGATTAATGCAGGCAACAGGCCTGAAGGCATTTCGAGCAATGATGGATATGATATTATACCCGGCCAGGCCAATGCAAAAAACATTTTAACAGTTGGGGCAGCCGCCGGGATATCGGGTGGGTACAGTCGCCCTGAGGATGTGGCACTTTCGGCATTTTCGTCGTGGGGACCAACGGATGATGGCAGAATTAAACCAGACGTGGTAGCTGTCGGCGTAAACCTGCTATCGTCCATAGGCGCCAGCGATAATGCTTATGCTACATTCAGTGGCACTTCTATGTCGAGCCCCAATGCAGCCGGATCGCTTTTTTTGTTACAGGAGCATTACTCAAAACTAAACAGTGGAAGATTTATGCGGGCCGCAACTTTAAAAGGTCTGGCCATACATACTACAGAAGAAGCCGGCCCCTTTCCCGGTCCTGACTACCAGAATGGATTTGGATTGTTGAATATGGAAAAAGCAGCCAATGTTATCACCTCAAAAAATACCGACCAGTTAATACAGGAGAATGTATTAAGCAATGGTGCAGTGTATAGCCTGCCAATAGTAGCAAGTGGCAAAGGCGAACTGATAGCCACCCTTAGCTGGACCGACCCGAAAGGAATTAGTGACTTTGCAAACAGGTTGAACAACCCAACAAAAAAGCTGGTAAACGATCTTGATATGGTTATCAAAAAAGGAACCACCACCTATCAACCTTATGTGCTGAACCCCGCATTTCCGGGTGCGGCAGCTACAAAAGGAAACAACGTTACCGACAATGTTGAAAAAGTGGTGGTGAGTGATGTGATACCTGGCGAAACGTATACTATTGAGATTAAACACAAGGGCCTGTTACAACGCGACCAACAGGCTTATTCGTTACTGGTAAGCGGGGTTGGCGGCACTGCCTATTGTACCTCTGCAGCTACAACAAATACAGGTACACGTATTGATAGTGTAGCCCTGGGCAACTTTTCATTTTCACCGCCAGCCGGTTGCACTACTTACTCAAACTTTACCGGCAGCACCATTAATGTGGAGGCCAATCAACCCCTTACACTATCCATAAAAGTGGGCAGTTGCGATGCAAGTGTAAGAGACAAAATAATAAAAGCATTTATAGACTGGAACAACGACGGCGATTTTACTGATGCAGGCGAATTGATTGCACAAAGCGCCGTGATTACGGGTATAGGTGTTTTTACAACCCGCATTACAACTCCCCAAAACCTACCTATCAACTATCTGTCGCTATTAAGAATTGTTGTTGTTGAAACTGCCAATGTAAACGATGTTTTGTCGTGCGGAAGTTACACCAGGGGAGAAACACAGGACTACCGCATAAAAATTAGTACACCCACAAACGATGTAGGTATTTCAGAAATTGTATCGCCCAATACTTCAGCCTGTAACAACAGAGAACAATTGATCACCATCAAAATAAAAAATTATGGTGCCTCGGTTCAATCTAGAATTCCAATCAATGTGGTTGTAAAAAAAGGAACTGTTACGGTTGCAAATCTCAGTTTCATCTACCCCTTAAATATTGCAGGTTTTGGAGAGGGAGAATATACCTTTCAAAAAACAATTGATTTACAGGCAGGAACTTATACTATAACGGCAACAACCAGCTCAACTACCGATCAAAACAACAGTAACAACCAGTTTACTCAAACTGTGGTTGTTACTGCCCCCACTGCGCCGGCAGGTGTTGCTGAAATATGTTCGCCAACTGAGGCAAAATTGAGGGCAACTCCTTCAGCAGGCGATGTACTTTACTGGTTTAATAGCCCTACGGCAAACAACCCAATAGCGAATGGTACGTTTGTAACTACCAATGTAATTCCTGCAAATAAAACCTATTACCTGGCCAGGAACATTAGGGCCAGGGTTGGGCCTGCATCCAAGCTTGATTTTGACAATGGCGGGTACAACGCATTTTCAGGAAACTACATCAACTTTACCAACGATGTACCTGTAACCATTGAAAGTGCCAGGTTGTATATTGGCAATGCAGGTAAAATAAATATTATAGTGGCAGATATTATTAGTAATGATGCTACCACGGGCTCTTATACCTATCGGCCTATCTCTTCAAAATTGCTTACTGTTTACCCAACTACACCCAACCCACAGCCCGGTTTAGTTACAGGAAACAATGCTGCCGATACCGGTGCGGTTTTCTATTTAAATCTTTCAGTGCGCACACCGGGCCAGCATGCTATAATTGTTCAATGCATGGATGGTGCTACCATCTTTCGCAACAACGGCATAAGCCCTAATCCATACCCTTTTAGTATACCGGGCGTATTCTCCATTACGGGCAATAGTGCCACATTAGCCAGCGATCCAAATTTTAATCAAACATTCTATTACTTTTTCTATGCAATGAAAATTGCCACCGCAGGGTGCGGGAGCGAAAGGGTTGCCATAGTTGCATCCACGGCGCCTTTACCCGTAGTTACCATCGCGGGTAATGTGCTTACCAGTAGTGTTGCCACAGGTAACCAGTGGTATAAAAATGATGTTGGCATTTCAGGGGCAACAGACCAAACTTATACAGCTACAGAGCCGGGCCTTTACAAGGTGATTAATATCAGCGCCTTTGGATGCATGGCCATATCAAACGAAATTAATGTAGTGGTAACTGCCGTAGTGGATGTTAATGGTACGGCTATAGGTTTACAACTGTCCCCCAATCCTAACAAAGGAAAATTTCAGCTAAATTTTGAAGTAAAGGGAAAGGCCGACCTAAACATCAGCTTGCTCAATACGCTCGGACAGAAAGTATACCAGTCAACTTACCCGGGATTTACAGGTCGCTTTAAAAAACAACTTAATGTAGGTCAGCAGGCAAAAGGAGTGCATACATTACGCATAGACCACAATAAAAAGATTTTTGTAAAGAGGGTTATTATTGAGTGATGATACGGGCATAACAAGTGTTGACTTTTGTTGATGAAGTGATGAAAGACAAAACTCACTATTACGTAAAAACAAGTGTGAAGTAAAGCATTGCAAAAATTAATTAACTTACTCTTCAACCGATTGCAAATACCTTAAACTAATTACATGCTCGAACCCTGGCGTACCGGTACCGTAACAAAAATTTTAGATGAAACCCCCTCCACCCGCCGTTTTTGGATTCAAATACCCGAGGTTGATAATTTTAATTTTAAACCCGGGCAATTTGTAACGCTCGACCTGCCCATTCATGAAAAGAAAAACAAGCGTTGGAGAAGCTATTCCATAGCCTCAGAACCTGATGGCACCAATATAATTGAACTGGTAATTGTATTGCTGGAAGGCGGGGCAGGAACCACCTATTTATTTAACGAAGTAACAGAAGGATCAGAGTTATTGCTTCGTGGACCACAGGGCGTTTTTGTTTTACCTGATACGCTTGACCGTGACATATTTTTGATATGCACCGGTACAGGCGTTGCTCCTTTCCGCAGTATGGTACACCACATTAACCGTTACAACATACCCCATAAAAACCTATACCTCATTTTTGGTTGCCGCAAAGTAAACGACTGTCTCTACGGGCAGGAACTTAAGAATTTAGAAGGCGACCTGGAGCAATACCATTACCTGCCAACCTTTAGCAGGGAGCCTGAAGCAAACGACCTTGTGAACAAAGGTTATGTTCATGATGTATATGAAAAGATTATAGCAGCAGAAAAGAACCCCGCCTATTTTTATTTGTGTGGCTGGAAGAATATGATTGATGAAGCTAAACAACGCATTCTGGCTTTGGGCTTTGATAGAAAGGACATTCATTTGGAGTTGTATGGGTAGGGAGAGGTTAGAAAAGCCCCTGAAAAGTAGTTTCTTCTTGGGGGCTTCGTTTGCTGGCCTTTTGTCTATTCCTTTTTGTTATGTGCATTACTGGTTTAGTTTAAACCTGTAGCGTTAATTTAAGGTGTCCACCAAGCCCCTGTTGAATAATCCTCATTAATGTAGACAATCTAATATCAGAAGCATTATTTTCTATTCGGGAGATATATGCCTTATTAGTTCCACATTTATCTGCAAGTTCTTCCTGGGTCATATTAAGCTTAATCCTTGCTTCCTCTAACAATACGCCAAGTTTGAATGTTTCAAATTCCTGTTCCCACATTTCACGTTTAGGATTTCCCTTCTTGCCATATTTGTTATCAAGAATTTCATCCAGCGTAGTGATGTCCTTATTTTCCTTTTGCTTTTTCATTAAAGTATTCCTCCTTTATTTTAAGTGCTTTTTCTATTTCGAGTTTAGGTGTTTTTTGGGTTTTTTTTTGAAATCCATTCCCCAAAACCACCAAGTTATTCTGATGTTTTGTCCCTACCAGAGTCATCATAACAAGGCAAGTTGTATTGGTATGAAACCCAACTTGTCATGTGAGGTCTCTGTTGCATGCAAGGTCAAGGTGAGAAGAGAAAGACATCTATATTCATCCAGTAATTTTCATGCAGAAAATTCAGTTATGAATTTTTCAGCAGCCATTTCAATCACACCTTCCGCTTGTTCACGTGTAACAGATGGGTACCCTTTTAGAAATTCTTCTAAAGATCCTTCTTCTAAATAATCAAACAAGGTCTTAATCGACACCCGTGTTCCTTTAAACACTGGTACTCCACCTACCAGGTCTTTTTTGAGTTCCACATCTTTATTAAGAGAACTTATAAGTCATTTTTATAAACAAAGCGGCACCCAAGGCCAGGGTGAGGAGACCGTAGCAGGATAAAAAACTAAACCGTCTTTTATTTTAAATTCTCCCAGTCCAGTTCTGCCAACCAAATATTTTCCTCAGGAGAAAACTTTAGAACACCAATAGCTTCAAATTCATCATCATCAAAGATTAGAATTTCTCTACCTTCTAATAATTCGATCTTATATTTCTCTATATCACTTAGCGTCCCGTTTGTGTTAAGCCTAATTCTTCCGTTTGAATCCGCATTATTAAAATCAACAAATATCTTGTTCATAATTATTTATACTTGTTTGCAGGTTTCGGCTAAGTTTAAGTTTTTATGAATTAGTGGCAATTGAAAAACATCCCACCAATTAACCACAAGGTCAAAATAGTAATTTAAAGTTGAATGATTAACGTCAGCCCCAAAACGCCAAGGACCCCGTGTTGGGCGTTGTCATCCTATATAACTTCAAATGTCTTTTTTTTCGCAATCAACTATTGCCATAATAACTCTGGGAAGATTATTTGAGAACCATTGAGGCAAATCATTGAACGCAACTGCAGAAAAACACTCCCCCTTTTTCAAAACTGCCAGTGCTATATGCTCTATGCCTGAAGTGTCTACAATTGTAACTGAGTCAAAAATCAAAAAATATTTGTCGAGCTTTTCAAGGTTACCGTAAAAATTGTCGGACAATGTTAACGGGTCTACATAATGCCCGCCTTCCTTCGCTCTTGCAACAACACGAGTTTCCGATAAGGCAGTGTCAGTTAATCCAAAAAAAATCAGATGTATTTTATATCCACTGTTTTTAAACCTTTGAGGAATACCCCATGTTGCATCATTTGTAAAATGTCCTTCATACGCAAAGTCGCAGTTGGTGTTCAAAGACGATTCGACTAAGTCATCAAAAGTAGTTTCAACAAACTCTGCGGCGAGCTTTTTACATTCTTTATGAGATTTAATTCCATTTAACCAAAACTCGCTCCTTTTTCGCATAAAGAGTTTATCACCGTCGAAAATTGAATCTCTCAAGTGATTAGGAATGTAGTCAGGACCCACAGATGATTCACCCGCTCCGTTGGAGCCAGTTATGATATACAATACTGGCATCTATTTTACAGAGGAAAAATGAAATCGCTGCCTTAGATGATTTGCCTCAGTTGAAGTTAATTCACGAATTACATCCATATCTCTCGTGGAATGCACAACAGTAATTAATTTAATGCTTCCGTTGGGATATTCAAGATAACATTGATTTGTGGATAGTTCCTTAACATTAATCATAAAGGGTAGTCCATTTCTAAGTTTGTGTTCACGCAGCTTTTTGACTGCGTTTGTACCCTTTCTGCTTGTTATTTTGATGGTAGACATGAGTTACAAAGGTACAAAAAAAGGGCAATTTCCCCAATAAGCATTATGTCAAAGTGGTTGCATTTTAAAGGCTACGACCTGATAACACCAAACGCTATAATTTATGATATCAGACCCAATAGGTTTAAATGTATGTGTTTTGAAAATAAAACATTTGGCATTATACATTTTGTATTGTCATTAGTACAATACGTTTTATTCCCAAAGTGCTTCTTTATCAAAATCAACAGCTTCTCAGCATGTTTAAGCCGTAGCCTGTTGCACCAATTGCTTTACTGCATCCAATGCAATACGTTCCTGTTTCATGCTGTCTCTATAACGTATGGTCACGGTTTGGTCTTCTTTTGTTTGATGGTCGATAGTTACACAAAACGGCGTACCAATTGCATCCTGTCGGCGATACCTTTTACCAATAGCATCTTTCTCCTCGTAAAAACAACGGAAAGCCATTTTACAATCATTCATTAACTCCCTGGCAATATCGGGTAAGCCATCCTTTTTTGTAAGGGGTAAAATTGCCAGCTTAACGGGGGCTAACAGCGGCGGTAAATGCAATACGCTGCGGCTGTCGGTACTGCCATCTTCCTTTGTAATGGTTTCCTCTTCGTATGCATGCGACAGTATCAACAAAAACATCCGGTCTAAACCTATGGAGGTTTCAATTACATAAGGAATGTAGTTTTGATTGATCTCGTTATCGAAATACTGCATCTTTTTACCACTGTAAGCCTGGTGGCTTTTCAGGTCAAAATCGGTACGGCTGTGTATGCCCTCAACCTCTTTAAAACCAAAGGGAAATTCATATTCTATATCAAGGGCTGCATCGGCATAGTGCGCCAATTTAACGTGGTTGTGGTAGCGGTATTTATCTACAGGTATACCAAGACTAATGTGCCAGTCGAGGCGTGTTTGTTTCCAGTATTCATACCATTGTGCCTGTGTGCCGGGGCGAATAAAAAACTGCATTTCCATCTGCTCAAATTCCCTCATTCTAAAAATAAACTGGCGGGCAACAATTTCGTTTCTAAACGCCTTACCTATTTGCGCAATACCAAACGGAATTTTCATCCGTGCAGTTTTTTGCACATTTAAAAAGTTTACGAATATGCCCTGTGCCGTTTCAGGCCGCAGGTAAATGGTCTCCGATTCTTCGGCAACACTACCTACCTGTGTGCTAAACATTAAATTAAACTGGCGTATGTCGGTCCAGTTGGTGGTTCCACTAACGGAGCAGGAAATTTTATTTACTTCCAGAAGTTTCTTTAAGGCTGTAAAGTCTTCAGCAGCCAGCATACGATCCATTTCGGCAATCAATTCTTCTGCTTCTTTTTGTTTACCCTGTGCGGTAAGTTGGTCGGCGTAACCTTCAATCAGGTGATCAACGCGGTAGCGTTTGTTACTGTCCCGGTTGTCAATCATCGGGTCGCTAAAATTATCAACATGCCCGCTGGCCTTCCAGGTAGTAGGGTGCATAAAAATGGCGGCATCAATCCCCACAATATTCTCATGAAATTGTGTCATTGAACGCCACCAGTAATCTTTAATATTCTTTTTTAGTTCGCTGCCGTAAGGACCATAATCGTACACAGCGCTCAATCCATCATAAATCTCACTACTCTGAAAAACAAACCCATACTCTTTAGCATGAGAAATGATAGCCTGAAAATTGTTTTCGTTTGTCGTCATGCCGGCAAACCTACAAGAAAAACAGTTGAAAATAAAATGGAGACTAAGGCTGAGAGAAGTGAAAATAAGTAGTTAGCCAGGGTAAAATCAATTCATTATCAATTGGTCTTTTGAGAACCTGCTACTGGTTTCATTCAATTTTTTTTCAAGGTTACCATTGATTTCTTCCAGGCGTAAAATGCGTGAATGACTTTTTACAATTTCGCCCTGGTAGCCTCTTATTTTTTTATGTACCTGCGAAGCAAAATACATTTTAAAGAGCAACCCAACTACAATGCCTGCTGCAACTGAACCTGCATACTGCATCAGAATACTTAATAATGGTGATGTCATAAAAATTAAAATTAAAAGATTTGCAATGTTATGTATTGTATTTGATGGCAGGTGAAGTGGCAAAGTTGCAAGTATTTAAAGGTGGATTAACCCTTACTCATTATAAAATTGGATGTGAGATCGGCCAAATTTTTACGCTTATTTTTCCATCAAAAGAATGCCAGTTCAATTTTGGGAAAACCCCTGAATTAGAGGTGGTTTCTATTTAAATGCTTCTCCCATACCGGGATGAATTGCCGATTTTTTGTGAGTCGGGCCGAAAAAATGATTTAAAAAAAAATTAAAGAATTATAAAGAATTTTCCATTTTTTCATAAATCTTCCGTTGTCGATAATAGGAGACCCGAATTATTGAAGTTTATCGTTGTTCCTGTGCCGATCAATGTCTCTACTATTTTTTTTGTCGAAGTTTTTGCGGAGTGCCTCCGTAAGATCAACACCTGTTTGATTGGCAAGGCAGATCAAGACCCATAGCACATCTGCCATTTCATCGGCCAGATCCTTATTTTTATCACACTCCTTAAATGATTGCTCGCCGTAGGTTCGTACCATTAGCCGGCTCAACTCCCCTACTTCCTCCATTAAAATGCCCAAATTGGTCAGTTCCGAAAAATAGCGGACACCTACTGTCTTAATCCATTCATCAACTTTTACCTGGGCTTCTTCTATAGTCATAACTAATATTTAGTGAAGTATATCAATGACTGCTATTCGCGGTTCTTCGAATCTATTATGATGGTAACAGGGCCATCGTTTAATAAGGTAACTTTCATGTCGGCACCAAATATTCCTGTCTCAACCGGCTTGCCCAAATCAACTTCCAGTTTTTTTATAAGGGCATGGTACATGGGTATAGCAACCTCTGGCTTCGAAGCTTTTATGTAAGATGGACGATTGCCTTTTTTGGTGCTTGCATGTAAAGTAAACTGGCTTACCAGCAATATGCCACCGCCGGTATCCAGCACGCTCACATTCATTACACCATTATCATCACTAAAAATTCGCAGGTTTATTATTTTACTACTCATCCACGCAATATCTTCCTGTGTGTCGGCATCTTCAAAACTAACAAGCACCAATAACCCTTGCTCAATTTTACCGGTAACAACACCATCCACAGTTACCGATGCCTCGCTTACTCTTTGTATAACTACCCGCATAAATGCAAATTATTATTCCCTGTATCTTTAGGCTGATGAAGATAGATGTTTACCCCGAAATTATATTTAGCACCGCCCGTAGTGGC
>JANPPB010000115.1:0-2934 GCA_031428295.1 Segetibacter sp.
TTAAAACTTACTATGTAACAGGTAACCACGATGAGATGCTTCGGAAGTTTGTAGGATTAAAAATGGGTTCGTTTCAAATAGTGAATAAAGTAATACTTGACCTGCCTGACAATAAGAAAGCATGGGTATTTCATGGGGATGTATTTGATGTTACCATGCAACATTCAAAGTGGTTGGCCAAACTTGGAGCAGTAGGGTACGATACATTGATCATCATTAACAGCATGGCAAATTTTATCTCTGAAAAAATATTTAAGAAGGGTAAAATATCACTTTCGAAAAAGATAAAGAACAGTGTAAAATCGGCTGTAACATTTATAAATAATTTTGAACAAACCAGTGCCGACATTGGTATCAGCAATCAATACGATTATGTGGTATGCGGCCACATTCATCACCCCGAAATCAGGCAGATCAGCAATGAGCATGGGAACATCACTTATATGAACTCCGGCGACTGGATTGAAAATCTTTCAGCACTGGAATGCATTGACGGGGTGTGGAGCATTTATAAATTTTGTGACCGGGACAGGCAAGGCATGCTGGTAAAAGATGATGAGACTGAAGAGGATTTGAACGTTGACCAATTATTTAATAACCTGGTACAGGAATTTAACCTAATGCGCTCATGAAGATTTTATACGCTATACAAGGTACGGGCAATGGCCATGTTGCACGGGCAAGAGAAATAGTCCCCATCCTGCAAAAGCATCACGAAGTAGATGTTTTAATAAGCGGTACACAGGCCGAAGTTGAACTGCCATTTGCTGTAAAATTTCGTTACGAAGGACTGAGTTTTATTTTTGGCAAGAAGGGAGGAATAGATCTGTTTGAAACTTATAAAAGAAGCCATATAAGAAAGTTGTTTAGTGAAATTAATCACTTGCCTATACAGGATTATGATCTTGTCTTAAATGATTTTGAACCGGTTTCTGCATGGGCGTGTTATCAGAAAAGGAAACTTTGTATTGGGGTAAGTCACCAGGCTGCAGTACTCAATAAAAAGGCTCCCGTTGCAGCCAAAGCCGATTTGTTGGGTAGGGCAATCTTAAAAAAATATGCACCGGTTAATTACAATTATGGTTTTCATTTTAAAGCATACGACGAAAATATTTTTACCCCGGTTATTCGTAAGCAGATACGGGAATTATCTATTTCTAATAATGGACATTACACCGTTTACCTTCCTGCTTATAGCGATGAGCGAATTATAAAAGTACTGAGTGCATGCAGGGAAGTGAAGTGGCAAGTGTTTTCCAACCACAACAAAAAAAAGATCAGTAGTAAGAACATTTCAATATGCCCTATAAACAATGATGACTTTATTGCAAGCATGGCGTCGTCAAAAGGGGTGCTGTGCGGAGCAGGTTTTGAGACTCCGGCTGAGGCATTGTTTCTGCAAAAAAAATTATTGGTGGTACCAATGAAGGGTCAGTATGAGCAGCAGTGCAATGCAGCAGCTCTGCAGAAGATGGGTGTACCGGTAATCAAGTCGTTAAAAAAGAAATACATAGAAGTAATTGATAACTGGTTAGATAGTGAAACTAAGGTACAGGTTGATTATCCTGATGAAACTGAAGCTATCTTTTTAAGCATACTCGCCAGGCATGAACCTCAAATTAATATGCAGCCTTTACAAGCCGGAAAGAAAGTTTACACGGTAAAAAAGTTCAGGAAGGAAACTATAAAGAAAATTGTATCGAACCTATAAGAGACATGAATGGATTTTGATAAAGAAGATTTTGGTAAGGACTTTAAATGGGGAGTTTCAACGGCTGCATACCAGGTGGAAGGTGCTCATGACATGGATGGCAAAGGCCCATCTATATGGGACGTGTTTGCCAATACCCCGGGTAAAACGCATGGCAATCAAAATGCCAATACAACCTGCGATTTTTACAATCACTATGCACAGGACATTGCACTAATGAGTGCAATGAATATTCAAAACTTCAGGTTCTCGCTGTCGTGGAGCAGGATATTACCCAATGGCACCGGCGCCATAAATTATAAGGGCATTGAGTTTTATAACAAGGTAATTAATTTTTGTTTGGAGCTGGGCATCGAACCCTGGATAACATTGTATCACTGGGATCTTCCCTATGCATTGGAAAAGAAAGGTGGATGGACGAACAGGGATATCGTAGGTTGGTTTTGCGATTACGTGGCTGTATGCATGAAAGCATTTGGCGATAGGGTTAAGCACTGGATGGTGTTGAATGAACCATTGGTTTTTACTGGAGCAGGTCATTTTTTGGGCATTCATGCACCTGGCAGAAAAGGGCTGAATAATTTTCTTGCGGCTGCACATCATGCTGCACTTTGCCAGGCCGAGGGTGGGAGGGTAGTAAAAGACTTTTTACCTCACAGCAAAGTAGGCTCTACCTTTTCGTGTTCATACATTCAACCTTACCGGCAAACAGAACGCGATAAGCTTGCTGCAAATCGTGTAGATGCATTAGTGAACCGTTTGTTTATTGAACCACTTGTTGGTAAGGGATACCCGGTAAAAGACTTTAAATTATTACAGCGTTTAGAGCAGTTTGTAAAAGATGGTGATGAAAGCAGATTAAGTTTTGACATGGATTTTATAGGTGTTCAAAATTATACCCGTGAGATTGTTGCTTATTCTTATTACAAACCCATTATTTGGGCACGAATTGTGCCGGCAACAGATAGATCAGTTGAAATAACTGCCATGAAATGGGAGGTGTACCCTGATTGTATTTATGAAATGTTGAAAAAGTTTGGATCGTATAAGAATATCGGGGAATTGATTGTTACAGAAAACGGAGCTGCTTTTCCTGATGTGGTTGTTAACGACACAATTTGTGACAGCAGGCGAACGAAGTACCTGCAGCAACATATACAGCAAGTGCTCAGGGCCAAAAATGAAGGTATTAATGTGAGTGGTTATTTTGTTTGGAGCTTTAC
>JANPPB010000116.1:0-8143 GCA_031428295.1 Segetibacter sp.
CATTATTGATAAGTATGGCTTAGAGAAAATAAAAACCATTGGTGATGCTTATATGTGTGCAGGTAACATTCCATCACCAAACCCTAACCACTCGTATAAAATAATTAAAGCCGGTTTGGAGATACTAGACTTTATAAACGAATACAACGCACAACGGCATGCAGAGGGTCTTGAGCCCTGGGAGATAAGGGTTGGTATTCACATAGGGCCGGTTGTGGCAGGGGTAGTAGGTAAGAAAAAATATGCTTACGATATTTGGGGAAGCACTGTGAACATTGCCAGTCGTATGGAGAGCAATGGCGACCCGGGCAGGGTTAATATTTCGGCCGTTACCTACGAGATTATTAAGAACGATTTTGCCTGCAGCTACCGCGGTAAAATACAGGCAAAAAACCTGGGCGATATAGACATGTATTTTGTTGATTACGAAATCACCCACAAAAAAACTGCGCAAAAAGAAATTTCAAAAGAAGAGAATGTTGCATAACCTTTATTGGGCAAATTTCCATTTTGTCTTATAATTTTCAGTTAAGGGCTGCTTGGTTATTATTGCCCTGAACATCTCTATTGGAATTGCATTCTCCTGCAAATAAGCATCGTGAAATTCCTTTTCGGTCATCTTTTTATTGTCCACAACCTCTTTATACAATTGGCGCAATTGCAATCCGCCCAACATATAAGCTATCTGGTAAAGCGGTCCATAATTGCCGGTGAAAGATCTTCTTACTTCGCCTTCGGCGCTAAATTTTTCATGTCCTACACGCTCCATTAAAAAGTTAATGCATTGCTGAGGTGTCCATTTTCCCAGATGGTAGTTTAACGAGAAAATGATTCTTGCGCAACGGTGCATTCTCCAAAACAAGGCACCCATTTTCTTCTCGGGAGTATCATTAAAATTTTTATCCCATAACAGCATCTCCCAGTATAGCGACCAACCTTCAATTGAAAAAGGTGTACGAAAAGCAGAACGGTATTGCTTGTAACGCCTGTTCATAAAATACTGCAGGTTATGGCCGGGTATCAATTCGTGGTAGACCGTAGCATGCGAAAAAGCATAATTGTTGCTTCGCATACTCATCATCCTGGTTTCAAAATCCATCTTATCAGTTGGGTAACCAATCAAAATGGATTCGCCACCAAGAAAAAATGGCGCCAGCCTCTGCTGGGCCTCGGTTAGCATACTCATTCGCCACACCTCTTTGGCAAGAGGCGGTATGGTAAGCATGTTATGTTGCTCTATAAATGCAATAGCCTCTTCAGCTAACGTATTCACCAATTCAGGTTGCCTGCCGGGGGCAACATAATTCAACTTAACTTTTGCCAGAGCCTGCTTCCAGTCATTGCCAAAACCCATTTGTTGGGAAGCCTTTTTAATTTCAACATCGCACCAGGCAAACTCGCGGTTGGCTATTTCAACCAGTTCTGATGCAGTATAAGGTATCATTTCATAGTCCAGCAAATCCTGCAACGCCTTAGCACCAATAGGATTTCCTTCTATACCCGAGCCATCTCCGCTTGCCGCAGATTGTTTGGTTATTGCACTTTTAACCTGGAAGGTATATTGCAGCAACGCTGAATCTAATTGAGTATAAGGCTTTTTAACCCACCACGTAAACATGGGGTCGTAGGCATCGTAAAAACTATAAATTGATTGTACTCCTTTTCGAAGATTTTCGAGCACATCGGATAGTTTTGAATTTAAAGAAGCAATTAAAGGTTGTTGCTTTTTAAACCAAATTTGAAGCGTATCAATTTGGTTTTTGATGCCATTAAACTTTGCAGCAACTACCATTGCATCGGGGTACGATCCCCTTCTCCTGCTTGATTGTATAGAGATGATGCCGCTATCGAAAGAAACATATTGATGAATTTGATGGTAAATACTCCTGGCTTCTGATAAATCCTTTTGGGCCTTAACAATATTTCTTTTTAATAGAATAAAATCGACCTGACTGTTGGTTGACAAGCTTGTAAATGAAATTGCTGATAAGTCTTGCTGTGCCTTGCGATAATATATATCAAACCGGTCAAAGTACTCAGGGCTGTCTTTAAAAATATATACTTTGTTCAGGTCTTCTATATCGGTATAGTAGTTTTCAATGATCGATGAAATATCTGTGGCAATATTCACGTGCTTTTGAGCAAAAAGAGTTTGGCTGCCTTGTAGAAGTATAATCAAGACGCTTGTTCCAATAAATGACTTCATTATACTTTTTTGTGGTGGATGTTTACACTCCAAACTGGCATAGGTGATGGTCGAGGTGTTTGTAAAACATGTTATTCCATTCCTGTTGGGTCAACGGTCCAAACGAATTTGATTCTTTATTATTGAAATGAACACCACCCAATTGCTGAGTTTTGCGAATGTATTCTACCAGTATGCTTTTTTCTTTTTCAAATTCCTTTTCATCTTTAATAACAAATGCCGGAGCCGTTCGCAGATTATGTTTATAAGGCTTTACTCCAACAACCTTTTCCTTAACCAAAAGCTTTAAAATAAATTTCATAAAGGCGTTTGGCTTTTTATGCTTGTCGGAGTACACCATCTCGTAGGTAACATTGCAATGCGCCAACATTTTAGCAACGCTCATAGTGCCCCATAATGGTTTGCTTTCAGGTGTTAGTTTATTGATGCGGTCAATTACCTCATTGGCTACGGTCGGGTCAAAAATGTTTTTAATCATATGATAGTGTTAAGTGTGAAAGAACTATTTCATCTAAAAATTAGTAAACGCCGGTAATGATGGCAAATGTCTTACTTAAACAAACAAACAAAGCAAAATTGCCGGGTTTCTTTAAAGGGCTTTCAAGTTTTACGTTGATGCAATTACCAATTGGTTGTTTTATGCTTACCTGCTATTTGCTTCAAACACTCTTATAAAGTTTAACCCCAGTATTTTTTTTATATCCTTTTTGCTATAACCTCTTGCCATCAATTCTTTGGTTATGGTAGGATACGATGTTACATCGTCTAATTGTTGAGGCGAGGAATTGATACCATCAAAATCGGAACCGAGCCCTACATGATCAACACCTGCAAGCTTTACTATATAATCAATATGATCGAGTAACAATGATAGTGGCGCCCTAAGATCTTCAACTTCGGATGGATATTTTTGAAACAAGTAATTGTCGGCAAAAAAAGGCTCCGGTCGCATTTGTAGCAATGAGTCTCTCTCAGCTTTATGTCTTTGCATAAATAATTTATTTTTAGTGCTATAGCTGCTATCCAAAAATCCCGAATAAAAATTTACCTGTATCACACCTCCATTTTTACCGACCGCTTTTATCTGGTCGTCTTTTAAATTGCGAAAAGCCGGGCACAAATTGTACACACAACTATGCGAAACAATAATGGGTTTAGTAGTTGTAGCCATAGCATCTTTAAATGTCTGTTCGCCTACATGCGATAGGTCCACCATCATACCCAACGCATTCATTCGTGTAACTACCTTTTTACCAAAGTCGCTCAATCCTTTAGGTTGATGCAAAAGTGAATCAAAAGTTTCTTGCATGGCAGAAGTTGCCCAGGGGTTTGAGTTATTCCAGGTAAGCGTCATATACCGGGCGCCGCGGTTAAAAAGACTATCAAGCTTGAACAGGTCATTTTCAATCATGTGTCCACCTTCAACCCCAATCATAGCACCCAATTTTTTTTGCTTTACGGCCTGCTTTAATTGTGCAGGTGTTGACACCAATAACATCTTATTGGGGTTTCTTTTGCTCCAGGCAAATAAGGTATCAATTTGCCTGTTGGCGTAGGCATAAGGTGAAGGCTGCAATCCATCGCACCAAATTGAAAACACCTGCACATCTATTCCTCCCTCCTTCATGCGGTTAATATCCGATTGCGTAATGCCTTTTAATTGCTGGTCGAAGCTTACACTTTTTTCAAAGGCTGCAGTAATAATATCATTATGACTGTCTACAACTATACTTTGCTTGTGTAGCTTTTTATAGCTCTGCCCATAGCTTAGGAAAAGTATATTCATCACCAGTAAAAACGCCACTGTTTGTTTCATACTTAAATATAATTTGTAAAAAATAAACCCCGGCAATTTTACTGCCGGGGTTTACTTACATACTTAAACAATGCAAATCTTAGTCATCCATATTAATCAACATTGCTTATTTAAAATTTAAATGCATGGTTACAATATCAGATTGCATTCCTATGTTTTTTGAGTAATGACCATACCTTAGCTCAAGTGCTGCCAGGTGCTGTATACCCATTACACCTTTGGGAGGCGACACCCTTATTCCGGCACCATAAAAATCGCTTTTAAAAGTTGATAGATCGTAGTTGCTGGTGTAATACTGATCTGTTGTTTTATGTTGTTGATAAGGTGCAAAATAGTCAACACCTACCTGAGTGTAATACCTGTAAAAAGGGCTGATAGAAAAAAATGAAGAAAGCTTTATCGGTAATTCAATATTGGCGGTATGAGCTTTTAATCCCCAATCGTCCTGGTAGTAGCGATAAAATGTTCTTACAATTATTTTATCACCAATAAAATAATTTAATCTTATACCCAATGGAATTTTTAAACGGGTAGTTGGCAATTTCTCAATGCCTTCAGTATTACCATAAAAAAATATGCGGTGAAAAGGCAGGCCGAGGTAGCCTTTCTGGTATATCAAATCGGCTAATAATTCAACTTGTAATCTTTGATTAATTATTTGCGAATACCCAAGAGAACCGCTGTAACTGTTTCGGGGTGTTGAAGCATATTCATTGTCATCATCTTTTCTGTTAGAGAAGGGTCGTAGTTCAATCGGATAAATAAGTTTCAGATTATCGAGGTAGGCCTGCAGCTTAACTGACAACTCGCCGCTTTTGTCGCGTGTTTTTTGTGCAAACCTAAAGTTGGCACCTAACGACTGGTAATCATATTCGGCCGATGCCGAAACACCTGCTCCTATTGTAGTTCCGGTAACCTCATTCTCCCTGCTCCAGTTTATTGATGGGTATACCCGCACATCGGCCGATGAAGCTGATGAAATTGTAGCCGGATTAATTTTGTCGGATGAGGCTGAAGTGTAGTAATCAACTCCCACTTCTACATCAAGAGAATGTTTCCTGTTTCGTCTGTCAAATTTTTGTAATCGAACTTCAAACGAGTTGGAGTAGTCGGTTAGTTTTTCTGTACCCACCCCGCCAGTAACGGCAGAATTATTTCCATCCTGGTGGTAATAACTGGTAACAATATTGGCTTCTTCAAATGTTAGTTTTCTACTTCTATATAAACTGTCTTTGGTATTGTATTGGCTAAAGGCCCCCAGGATGCCTATGTACAAGCCAAGCACTGCTAACGATAATTTTTTCATGTTTTGGTTTGGGTTTGAAACAATTAATTACAGCCACATCCGCCACCGGTTTTACCCGAGTTTGCCCCGGAGGCACCTTCGCGATACGATTGAAAACCGAGTTCTGTTTTTTCTGCTTTACGATTACCCAATGCCATTTCACTATCGTTCAAACGATTTTTTTGATACTCTTTTACTGAAGAACAAGCTGTAGTGGCAAACACAATTGACACTATAGCTATTGCGGGTTTTACAAAACGGGGTTGCATTATTATGTGGTTTTTATATTGTTTGAGGTATACACCCTATCATCGTCATCAATTATAATACAGGCCAATCCGTTTACCTGGTTAATTAAATCCATGCCCACTTTTACCCCCATAATCATAACGGGTGTAGCCATGGCATCAGCAATTTCAGCGTTGGGTCCCAGTATGGTTACACTCTTAATGCCAGTAACTGGTAAGCCCGTTTTCGGATCAATGGTATGAGCGTATTTTTTCCCACCAATAACCACAAACTTTTCGTAGTTGCCCGATGTAGCAATGGCCATGTCGGTTATGTTTAGGTAAGAAAATGGGTGCTGCTTTGCATTGGGATCAGCAATACCAATGGTCCAGGGTTTGCCGTTTGGCTGGTGGCCCCATGCAGTTAAATCGCCGGCTGCATTTACAATACCACTGGTTACACCGGCATTTTTTAAAATCATCTTTGCCCGTTCGGCCGCATAACCTTTACCAATACCCCCAAACCCTATGCGCATTCCTTTTTGTTTTAAAAAGATGGTTTTATTTTTTTTGTCGAGCAACACATTTTTGTAATTGATTAGTCGAACGCCTTTCTTAGCGATTGCCGCATCAGGTAATGACTTCATTTGTTTATCAAAATTCCAAAGGCTTTTATCTAACCCCCCATAAGTTATATCAAAGGCACCCTGGGTAAGATGCGATATTTTTAAAGAGCGTTGGGTTAGCTCAAGCAATTCATCACACACTTTTACGGGTTTAATACCCGCATACCTGTTTACCAAATTTGTTTGGCTGGTATCATTATACGTGGTTAATATTGACTCTATCCGGCGTATTTCTTCTATTGCCTCATCAATGCGTTGGTTAGCCCACAAGGCATCTTCGTGAACAATATTAAATTCAAACCTATTGCCCATTAATTTTATAACCCTTTGGTTGCTTTGCAAAATAGAATTGCTAATTGCTACCATGTGTAGTAGTGTTTATTTCGCCGGCAAATGCTTCAGGTGTTTCTTTCGGTAATCCCTCCCAGGCTTTTAATACTTTGCCTTCGGCAGAAAGTAAAATGGTGTAGGGGAAGATTCCTTTTGAATTGTATTGATCTGCCAGTTTATTGTTCTGAGCCTGGACCGTTTTATCTAACTGATTCTTTTTAAGACGCGGAAAATCAGCATAAATTAATACAAGCGATGTATCGGCAAAGCTTTTAAATGAAGCATCGTCAAAAATTTCTTTGTGCATTCTTATACAAGGGCCACACCAATCAGAACCCGAAAAATTGAGCAGGATGTTTTTATGCTCGGACCGGGCCTTTTGCTTTGCACTGTCAAAATTGTTGGTCCACTGCGAAGAGGACACGTTACAGATAAACAAACAAAAAATGGTTAGTAAACGCATAAACAAATATTTGTCTAAATCTATTGAACACTATTGGTTAAGAAACTGATGAATGTCAGCATTCACAATTCATTACATTTAATTTCGTTACAATTATGAAACCTTTAACCAGTAAAATTTTATGATGTGTTCATTATCTTTTTTATTAAAAAATTTTAAGCTTTATACCATCATACATTTTGCCAACTATCTTCTAAGTGCATAAATCCTAATACATGACTACTCTTAAAAACTTACTCTTGCCGGCTTGTTTTGCAATCCTCTCAATTAATGCGGGTGCGCAAAACATTGCAAGTTTTACCTCGGTATTGCCTGCAGCCCAAACTCAAAATTTGGTCATCCCTTCCACCCATAGGTTTCAACAAATTATTAAAAGTGGTACAGCCCTTACCCTGGGTGGAACTATGGGTGCTAATGCTGATTTTACCGGCTATGTACCCATTGCCGGTAGCAGTAATAATGGGTATTTGTCTATTAGCAGTGAATCAGCCCCGGCCGAAGTTGCGGTGTTGTCTATCACTTTTAACCCACTAAGCAAACTTTGGGGTATCAACAACAGTGGTAAGGTACCATTACCCAGTAACGAAATGGGTTTATCTGCTGCATTTTGCTCGGGCACAGTAACCCCAAAAAACACCATTATGGTTTGCGAAGAAGTAACGAATAGTATTGATTTTAATGCTGACGGTTATGAAGATGTAGGCTGGATAGTAGAGATTGATCCCGCAACCCGCACTGTCATTAACCAGGATGGTGTACCAGGCGCTGATAAATTATGGGCTATGGGCCATCAGACCCACGAAAATGTTTCAATAAAAGCCGACCAAACAGTAGCTTATTGGGGAGCTGATAATGCTACCAATGGATTTTTATACAAGTTTGTGCCCACAGTTGCCGGAAATTTTAGTGCAGGAAATTTGTTTGTTTTAAAAACAACAGGTCTTGGCACCGGAACCTGGGAAACAGTGTCCAACACCACTAAGGCGGAAAGAAATAACACTATTGCAGCCAGTGTAACTGCAGGGGCATATAATTTTAACCGGATAGAAGATGTTGAGATTGGACCTGACGGTAAAATATACTTTGCCAGTACCGCAACCGGCAGGGTGTATAGGTTAACAGATGGCGGCCCAACTGTAAGCAACCTGGAAGTATTTGTAGACAAGACATTGTTTGATGTTGATGGAACT
>JANPPB010000117.1:0-7692 GCA_031428295.1 Segetibacter sp.
TACTACAGCCAGCAACACTGAACTACCACAGCGCCATATTGCATGGGTACTAAGCGTACACAACCAGGCTCAAATGCAAGGCTACTTTGCACTCTAAGAGCAGGCCGGCTACGGTCAACAGGGAGTAGAACAAAAAGCCCCGGTAAGTCGTTTCTTATCGGGGCTTCGTTTGGGGCCTTTTCGTCTACTCCGCTTAATGTTGTGCGTTTGTGCTTTTATGCGAAGACATTATTTAATTTTTTTCGTTGGAAACTTTAGGGTTTTAATCCATTTTATGGTGGTTTCAACTGGTTCCTTAACGTTTGAGAAGGCAGTATTGTGTCCTAAATCAGGAAACAACTTATATTCAAAGCGTTTATTTTTAGATTGTAGCGTCTTGAGATGTTCTATTGACAACTTCACCGGAACCTGAATATCCTTGCCTCCATAAATCCACAGTCCATGTATTGATAATTTGGAAAGGGCAATACAAGGGTCAATGTCTGTAAATTGATATTTATCGGCATCATTGAATATATGTTTACGTGCATCTTCTTCCGTATGCGTGTCCCAAAAATTTATATTTCCTTTAGTATAAAACTGAAATCTTAATTGTTCTCGAACTGTTACAAGTGCTCCACTAAATATAACCATGAATCCGACTTTGCTATTTTTCTCTGCGGCTAAAGGAATTATCCATCCAGCCTGACTACCACCAATTAAACCAAGTGGTATATTATTGTTAGGTAAATCAGCTAACAATGTATTTGCGGCTGCACTTGCATCTAAAGACAAGAGGTTAAGGTTTGTAGAATCAACGTTGTTAGTGCCAACTTCAGGTCCAGCATAAACTCCACCAGATTCTCCAACACCTCGTTTATCATAAGTTAAAACAGCAATACCATTATTGGCCAAAAGTGTCGCAAATACCATCATCCTTTTTTCTTGACCAGACCCATGCACAATTACAAGAGCTGCAAAGGGATGCGTAGGCTTTAAAATTGTTCCTGCAAGCGTGTCCCCGTTGCTTACAAACTTTACATTTTTGGTGGTAAAGCTTGTTGGTATTGCTAGTACATGATTAGATGTAACTAGGATTAAAAGTAATAATAGAATAAGTCTACTGTGCATAGTTCTAATGCTTTTAAAAAGTATCGATGTGTTTTTAATATTGTAAACAATATTAAATTTTACTATTTTCTTATCTTATTCCTCTTGAAGTTTGAACTGTTTATATTAGAACTTGCTGTGGCATTGCAGGCAACGCGCTAATTTATACTATAGTACGCACCACCAATAAAAATTCTCTACCTGATTATCAATTACTTTCTATAGGACTTTTTTGTATTGTCGTTGTAACAATCGGTATTTGTATTTTTTATAATACGTGGGCAACTTAATCAGCCCCCGCCTTACCGCATTGGCATTATTATATACGCAGCATACCAGGTTTATATTGAGCAAGGTTGAAGGATACAGTGGTGTAAGACTTGCCTGACGACATCAATTATCACAGCGTTCACTAAGTCAAAACATAACACCAAACGAATGGAATGTCTCTCTATCCTTCTACCCCACCATATACATGTGGCTCCCGTTTATTTTGGTTTACTATCCTTGCCATTTGTAACAGCACTGCCAATAGAATAAGGGAGAACCCAATGTAAAAGCCATAACTCAGGTGCTTGTTTTCTTTATAAACTACAAAGGCGAGGATGATGCCATACACCGGCTCAAGGTTGAACGTTAAATTTTGCGTAAAGGCCGATAGTTTTTTGAGCGCCTGTAACGATAAATCCATTGCCAGGATGGTACATATCCAGCTCATGATCAGCAACCATAAAACATCCATTGAGTCGGGAAACAAGTATGTTGTTGGAAATACCTTCAGGTAAAAAGGCATTGCCAAACTAAGCAATAACCATCCGCCCCCAAGCTCATACAACATCATGGTTTTAGGGGCAGTATGCTCTACCATCCTTTTGTTGAAAATAACAAACACACAGGTAAGTATGGTGCAAATAAGCCCTAAAATAATACCGGTTTTATATTGAGGATCGAAATGAAAAATAAGATAGATACCGGTGATAGCTACCAGGCCAAGGCCAATCTCCTGTATTATTACCGGTTTACGCATTAGCAATGGCTCCAGCAGGGCGGTAAACAACCCGGCTGACGACAGGCAGGTAAGCGCTATTGAAACATTTGAATATTTAATGCTTCCATAAAAAAAGCACCAGTGCAAGGCAATCAGTCCACCAATACCCACCAGGCTCCACATGTGCTTACCTGATACTTTTTGTAACTCCTTCTTCCATAACATCATTAAAAAAAGCGATACCACGGTAATAAGCATTCTATACCAAACCAGCAAGCCTTCGTTTAACGATATAAGGCGGCCAAGTACCCCGGTAAAACCCCATAAGAAAACTGCGATGTGTAACTTAATCAGGGCATTTTTCATGAATGAGTGGTGGAAATTTGTGAGGTGATGTGCATACTGTGCCTGATAAATGAAACCTAATATTGAAAAAATATTTCTGTTGCACCGTAACCGAACCTCGGCTCATACTGATTGACGAAACTCTTTACTTCGCGTTTTATTTTAAGTATGTCGTGTACCTCGTCCTTCAATTTACCGGTGCCTACACCGTGTATAACAATCAGGTTTGGCAGGCGGTGTGCAATGCTGAGATCGAGCCATTTCTCAAATTCCTTTAACTGTATAGTAAGTATTTCAAAATTGCTGAGGCCCTTCCAACTGTCGGTCAATTTTTCTATATGCAAATCAACCACGCTTCTTGCAGGTTCCAGGTTTTGACGGGCATGCTTTGCATCGTACACTTTATAACCTGCACCTGATAATTTACTTAGGTCAAGGCCACTGTCCTGGTAAACTTTATTGGGATATTTCTCGAGCAGCAGATGATTCAAAGCCGGCTCATTGTTCTCCTTTAATTTTTCAATTTTTTGAAAAAGTTGTTTGGGTTTTATTTTAAAGGAGGCTTCGCAAAAATCAGCTTTAGTTTTATCAGGGTTTAGCAGCGAAAATTCAAAGTCAAAAGAAGGATTGTCGTTCAGGCTTTCGAAAGAAACATCGTGCAGGTAAAAATCTTTAAATGCATGAACATCGCTGGTAATGTCAAAATCGGTTTTGCCAAAATAATTGAGCCTGTAGGTAAACTCGTAAGGCAAATCAGTTTTATTAATGAGGTATACTTTAAATTTTTCAACCACTTCATCACCAAAAATATCGGAGTCGAATTTAGGAAACAATGCCAGCCAGATGCCCTCGGATATTTTTACTTCGTCGCGGCGTTTTTCTTTCTGCACCTGGTCAACATATACCTTTGATGGTTTGGGCGCAGCTACTACCGGTTTTTTGCTAAACCTTAAAAAATAGGGAAAATCAATCTGGTCCATGTAAGCAGGAAACTTCACTCCTTTCACTTCAATCATCACCATTTTCTCGTTCATGATGTTTATGACTTTACCCTCTTCGTTGCTAAATAAAACAACAATTTCGTCGCCAACCTGGTATTTCATTTATAAAATTTTATTGACAGCAAAGGTACAAAAGATATACCCCTGGCAGGTATTGAAAAGGAAACCAGGTGCCTTTTGGTGCTACATGTCAATTTGAAAAAATATTATTAGCCGGTCGAAGATCATTAGGAACGCAACATGATCAATGGCAGGTATCGTACCTACGGCACGAAGAGAGAGAGAGGACGCTTTATATTTTCTACCAACATATTGCACCTACGGAGCAAAAGTCATCCGGCTCTACGAAAGCAACTGAATTTCTCTGAAAATATTTTGCCTGGCTACAGGCTCTAACACTTCTTTTAGCGGCTCCGTAAAATACACAAACTCCTTTTCGCTCAATTTTTGGAGTGCATGTTTTCTTCCGGGATTATACAGGTCATCAGGATATTGGCGGTACTCCTTGCGTATTTGCTGGCTGTATACTTCGTATTCATCCCAGGTGGTGGCAAGTATGGTTAAGTCAAGATCCAGAAAGATTGAAAGGTCATTATTTAAATGAAAACCGTCAGGCAAAGTATGGGTTTTGGTAGCAAGTATAAAGGTTTCAACATCTCTAATGATCGTTTCTTTAATGTTTAAAGAGGTGAGATGTTGGCGTGCTAATAAGGCGCTTTCTTCTTCGTTATTGTCTTTAAATGTATCGTACACAACATCGTGGTATAGTATCGCGAAGCCTACAGTCGCCGGGCTCTCCAATTGGGCCAGGTAGGGCTCACTCTTTTCAAAAAGAGAAGCCACGTGATGGAGTGTATGATAAAACCGGTAAGGCTCGTTATAATGGTCAACTATGGTGTTCCATAGCTTAGTTTTTAATTCTTCTTTCTTAGAAAAAGCGGTTAGTTGCTTCCATTTTTCCGCTGCGTATTTTGTTGCATGTTCCATGCGGCAAATGTAAGATTCATGCAATTAAACCACCAACAGGCTGTAGAAATTAACGATTACTAAAAGGAGGGGTGAAAAGGCAAATGCTAACCATCCAACTCATTCTTACCCAGGCGGCTGTTATACTTTCCGTATAAAAAATAAATGAAGAGGCCAATAACCAACCAAATTATAAACCGCAACCAATTGGTATAACTCTCCTGTGCCATTAAATAAAAGCAACTGAGCAGACCCAAAACCGGTATAACGGAAAAGCTTTTTTGAAACGACATAACCGTTACGATTGCTGCTACCATCCAGAATAGCAGCATAGGCAAACCTTCTTTATTTATTAAACCCTGGAAATGATTGGGAGAATAGATGATGCTGGCAGCAAATGCCACAATGAAAAGAATTGGGATAATAAATTTTCCGTTGAGGTAAGGCACTTTAAATTTTGCCTCTGGTTTGTCTTTTTGTTGATGCAAAACCAGGATACCACCACATACCAATACAAAAGCAAACAAGGTACCTATGCTGGTTAAGGCAATCACTACATCAAGGTTTAAGAACAGGGCCGGAATACCTACCAAAGCTGCTGTTACCCCGGTTGAAAAGGAGGGCGTTTTATATTTGGGATGAATGCGTGAAAAGATTTTTGGTAAAAGGCCATCGCGGCTCATGCTCATCCATATACGTGGCTGGCCCAACTGGTACACCAACAAAACGGAGGCAATTACAAACACGGCACTCACCGATATTACCCCCGCAAACCAGTTGGTTAATACCGTGTTTTGGTTTTGAAATACAAAGGCCAGTGGATCAGCAACATTCAGCAAAGTATAATTCGTCATGCCGGTTAACACCAACACGAGAACTATGTAAAGACCTGTACAAATGAACAGTGTATTAAACATGGCTTTGGGAAGATCGCGTTGGGGATTTTTACATTCTTCGGCGGTGGTGGTTATGGCATCGAAACCTATGTAGGCAAAGAATACAGCCGAAACGCCACTCATAACACCGCCAAAACCATTGGGCATAAAGTTGCTCCAGTTACCCGGATTTACATAAAAGGCACCGGCAATAATAACAAATACAATAATCACCAGCTTAATAATGACCATGACATTATTGGTTGTACGGGATTCTTTAATACCGATGTAAACAATGTAACTGATAAGCATTACAATTAAGAAGGCCGGTACGTTTATTATTACTTTAAGATTACCCAGTGCCGGTGCATTTTGCCAGGCATAATAGGCGTTCCTCAATGTTTCGTCCAAGGCATCAATACTTTTAATTGAACCATTGGCTAACGAAGTAGTAACCTCGTTAAAACGGTTATGAGCAGTTGTATAATCCATGGTCATCCAGGCGGGTACATGAATACCAAAACCTGATAAAACCCTTACAAAATATTGGCTCCACGAAATGGCTACTGCAATGTTTCCAATAGCATATTCCATTAATAAATCCCACCCAATAATCCAGGCAAAAATTTCGCCGAAGGCCACATAAGAATAAGTATAGGCACTACCCGACACCGGCACGGTTGAAGCAAACTCGGCATAACAAAAAGCAGCAAAACCACAGGCTATGGCGGTAAATGCAAATAATAATATTACAGCCGGACCACCACGGTAACTGGCCGAACCAATTGCAGTAAATACGCCGGTACCAATAACCGCCGCTATACCAAAAAAGGTTAGGTCTTTTACAGTTAGCACCTTCTTTAAATTTTCCTTATGCCCATGACTGTCTGTAAGGCCTTCTTCGGCTTCTCTCAGTATAAATTGTATGCTCTTTTTTCTAAATAATGGGTTAGACATGGAGGGAGTTAAGAGTTAGGAATTATGAGTTAGGAGTTATGAGTTAGGAGTTAGGAGTTATGAGTTATGAGGTGTCGATGCCTAAATAACGTTGACCGTTTTTACTCAACTTCCCGGAACATCTGCGGACAATACATCTGGATTCCGAGGCTTTGTTTGGTTCAATCGGTTGGGGCTCGAAGCCCCTTCCGATTGAGGTTTTGCGTTCAATGACTCTGTCATCGTCGGCTTTGTTTGGTGATGTAATTCTAATGATTCTTTTTCAACCTGTCGCGGTGTTTTTCTTTTCAACGCTGCATGAGGTTTGTCGTTGTTGTAAAGTGATACCGAACGGTCAACTTCTTTTGCCAGCTCTTCAAAATTTTGAATAGTACGATGTTTCAGGTAATTATTTTTTATAACCCCATTTAGGCGTTCGGCCATTCCGTTTTCCCAGGCATACTCACACATACTATTGCGTAGTTTCATCTTGCCGGTAAGTGCTATAAAACCTTTGTCGTAATATTGACCACCACCGTCTGAATGGAAAATAAGTTCTGCGAGATTGCATTGCTTATACTTGCCTAAGGCCATCTTTAATGCTGCAAGTGTTGTTGCTTCTGTTGTTAACTCAATGGAGGTCTGATGACCTACAATCACTTTAGTAAAGGCATCCTGAATGAAAGTGATGTAGTGAAATTTGTCCGCTAACATGAAGTAAGTAATATCACTTTGCCACAACTGGTTAATAGCCGTAACTGCCAGATCTTTTCTCAGGTCTTCAAAGCGTATAACACCATTACTGTCAGTGGTTTTGCACCAGTTCTTTGGCCTCTTTGATAACAACCCCTCCTGGCGGCAAATGGCTTCAAAAGCATCTCTTCCCAACTCATTTGGCAATAGCTTGTAGTACATATCACGCACACACATGGTGGGGTGATCTGCCCTGATTTGATATACCATATGAATAACCTGTTTACTCAATGATTGTCTTTTAAGAAACCTGTTTAATTGCTGATGGAACCCTTGTTTGGTAATACCCAGTGCTGCAAACAGGGCATTTAGGCTAAATGCATGTGCTGCCCTCATTTGCCAGATGAGCCGGACGGTTTGGTAGAAAATTTTTTTTTAATGTCCACCCCATAAGTCTCTTCCGCCAGTTCAATCATCTTGTCTTTAAAGTCGATGAGAATTTGCTTCTGCCCAATTATGCGCTCCAACTCTGCCACTTGCATTTTCAATCTCAGCAGCTCATGGGTATCACTTAAACTTTCTACAATCATCTTTTCTTTTGTCTCTCCTTTAGTACCATACAACTTCAGCCACCTGTAAACGGAAGTGGTGGAAACTTCATACTGCTTACACAAATCATTCACCTGCGTTACTCCGCGCTCTAATTCCTTTACCTTACCCTTCTTGAAATTCTCACTAAAGTTTCGGTGCAACCGCTCCGAAATGCTCATCTTAAATTGACTGCGTTTTGCCATTTGAC
>JANPPB010000118.1:0-4128 GCA_031428295.1 Segetibacter sp.
AAAGTTCAGAAGTGTATGAAAAGTGTATCAGACATAAAAGAGAATAACAACATAATAATAGGCGACTGCCTGCAGGAAATACAGAAATTCCAATCGTCCCAATTTCAATGTTGCATTACCAGTCCGCCCTATTGGGGTTTGAGAGATTACGGTATTGCAGGACAAATAGGTGCAGAAAGCAATGTTGAAGTTTACATTCAAAACCTTGTTGAAATCTTTAGGGGAGTAAAAAGAGTTTTAAAAGATGACGGCAGCTTATGGATTAATATCGGTGATGCATATACAAGCGGTGGCAGAACATGGCGAGATGCCGATAAGAAAAATCCTGCAAGAGCAATGTCGTACAGAGCTCCAACTCCGCAAGGATTGAAGCCAAAAGATTTAATAGGATTACCATGGAGACTTGCATTCGCTTTGCAAAACGATGGCTGGTATTTGAGATCAGATATTATTTGGTTCAAGCCTAACTGCCAACCAGAGTCAGTAAAAGATCGACCAACTCAATCGCATGAGTACATTTTCCTTCTATCTAAATCGGAAAACTATTTTTATGACCATGAGGCGATAAAGGAAAATACGAATGACGGATTAGGTAAAAGAAACAAAAGATCAGTTTGGTCAGTAAAAACGGAACCGTTCAAGGATGCTCATTTTGCTGTTTTCCCCCCAGCCTTAATTGTGCCATGCGTTCTTGCAGGAAGTCAACCAGAGTCGTGGATTATAGATCCTTTCTTGGGTTCGGGGACTGTAGGTGAAGTTTGTCAAAAATTAAATCGAAAATTTGTAGGAGTAGAGCTTAACCCGGAGTATGCGGAGATAGCAAAACGCAGACTTCAGCCTTCGGTGCTTTCATTATTTTGATCCACAACATCTTCATCCAACTCTTTAATGATGAATTCCCAGGTTGCATGGACAGTGCAATAGGTTTTGTCGATCTTATTAATTTTCAACTTGCGTTCAGTCCCCCCATCAAAATATAATTCGAACTTTAACCTTCCTGCTTCATTAAAGACTCTGCAATATCCGGGCTTAGGAGTTTGTATACTATCCGACATCATCTCATAAGTTCCTCTTGACACTTCTAAGAGTAATTTTTTAGGTATTTCCACAAGCTCATACTTCCAATTCGGATATGCGGGAGTTGGTCTTCCTATGTTTCTTAAAACAAGTATCCGGCTGTAATTATTTAAGTGAAAGAGAAATTGTTCAGTCAACCCCTTTAGATGTTTTAGTTTATTTGTCCATTCACCCTTACCAAGTTCCATATACTTATGAATGTTGATAGAGTTCTCACGCAAGTTTCTGTCAGCTTGCGTCTTTAACGAAAACTGTTCTTCATTGATTATTATATCTGCTCCCGGATTATTGTACTTAGATTTTTCCGCCTTTACTCCATAATAATTGAACACATTTACAAGTACATATTCAAATTTATCTTTGGTAAACGGTTCATCAGTAAAGCAATGATGTATACGCAAAGCATCACCAAAATCTTCTAAGATACTTTCTTGGTTTATCAAATCACTTTCAGGAAGGCGGTGAAATGTCTTCGTTCGTGTAAACTGGAAAACTACTCTTTCAACCCATACAATTTGCCCTTCGGTTAACTGAGGCAAATAAGTTACTAATCTTTCAATTCTTTGTTCTTTGCTAATTTTCATTAAAGAAGTTATTGAACAATAGTAGCAATATTAACGCAACAGTTCAATCCAAGCTTTTCATAGTTTTCACTTAGGTCTTTGCTAAGTTGCTGAAATATTTATCCTTCAAAACTATTAATTCCGTTCTGCCGCACGGTTGTTCGAGTGTCTTCCCCAGCTCTCCGTAGTGTTCCGTGCTGCCTCAAGGCTCTCCACAGCTCTCCGTAGTGTTTCGTTCTGCCGTATGGCTCTCCGTAGTCTGCGACTACGGTGGCAAATGAAAACCCAGACTGCGTCTGGTATTTGAAAACCACTGATGACATGCAATAAATCCTCAACCATATAACCAAGCTTAATCAAACTGCATATCAATAAGTTCCGGATATAATCCGGCATACCATTTACAACCGTAGTCGAAGTCATACGGTTACGCGGCTCACCGATCGTAACTACAGAAACAAACGAAAAGAATAAGCGACATGATATGTTTTTCGGCATGCCCAAAGTGTATCACTAAACAAGATGGATAAAGGTCATAATATCCCACGAGATCATCACAAAAGATTGACTGTATAAAATAGAAAAAGCCTTCCTATGCAGAAGGCTTCTACTGAAAAAGCATATTTATTTCAACTGATACGCAGCTACGGTTTTTGCATTAAATGTAGGAACGTAAAGAATTTTTTTCACGGGATCGTAACCTATATCAGCAGTATTCTTTTTTTCTTTTGTTGCATCTAATAATGTTTCCACACGTCCGTCAGCGTATATATAATACACAAAGCCACTCCATGATGTAGTAAGATAATCACCATTGCCAATGGGCTCAATACCATCAAGTCTTTGTGGCGCTTCTGCAATCTTTGTTACTTGCTTTTGAGGATTGGCACTGATGAATGAGCTTCCTGCACCTATTAAAAGATTATCTCCCACTGCTTTTAAGCCGTTCACGCCGCTTACACTATCCATAAAAAGCTGCGGATTATCATTATCAATTTTCCAGATCCTTCCGGCTCTTGAATCTGAAACATAAACAGTGCCTTTATCAGAAACCGTAATATCATTCAATCCATTAGCACCGGGTATGGCAATTCTTTTTTGAACTGCTCCTTTTTTTATATCGATCACCACAACATCAGACATATCGGCGACATACAGGTTATTGCCAAGAATGCCCAAACCTTTTGGCGCATGCAAACCGGAGATCCATTTTCCGTTATAATTCTTTCCGTCAGGTGCAATCCTGGCAATACCTCCTTTTCCGTCTGCGTCCCAGGGGGCACCGTCTATGAGCGATACAAACATGCCGTCTTTTGTGTAAAGAACAGATTCAGGGATGGCTACAATGGTGTCTGTTTCCCAAAGCTTTTGTAATTGGTGCTGCGCATTTGCTGAATTCAGCAAATGGATAAGTGTGATAATAAAAATGTATTTCATACAATAAATTTAGGGCATTGCTAATTCACCTGCAAGGCGTCATTGCTTTTTATTAACTTACTTCAGCAGTGTCTTTCTTATATGTTGATAGCCGAATCAAACCTCCCCGGTTCTTCGCAGTGTTCCGTTCTGCCTTCGGCTCCCCGGTTCACCGTAGTGTTCCGTTCTGCCTCAAGGCTCTCCGTAGCTTGCAATTACAGAGGCAAATGAAAACCCAGACTGCGTCTGGTATTTCAAAAACAACTGATGACATGCAATAGATGTTAATCGAGCTTACTAAGCTTAATCAAAACTGCACATCTATAAATCCCGGATACAATCCGGCATTTCATTTACAATCGTAGTCGAAGACATACGGGTAGCAGTGTTCCGTTCTGCCATAAGGTAGGTTTACACAATTTGAAAGCTAAACCGAGGTACTCCTTACTGTACTGAGCATCCTCTGGATTGACTTTAATTCCTAACTTTAGTAAATGAAAGAATATGCACAATACATCTCCATTGACCCGGATATCAGGTTCGGAAAACCTTGTATCAAGGGAACCCGTATTGCAGTTAGCGACATCTTATCATGGCTTGCTTCTGACATGTCTCACGAGGAAATTTTAGAAGACTTTCCAACATTAAAAGAAGAGCATATAAAAGCAGCACTCATGTTTGCTGCCAATCGCGAAGCAATGGTGAAAATTGTAGCAGGATGAGATTGCTGCTTGATGCAAATTTATCGTGGCGTATGATTGCTGTACTTCAACCGCATTTTTCGGTCTGCTTCCATGTTGATCGTATGGACGAATTAGGCATGCCTGCAAGCGATACTGCAAAATGGCAGTATGCAAAAGAAAACGATCTCATGATTGTAACTAATGATGAAGATTATGTTGACCTTATTAATCTGAAGGGCTTCCCGCCCAAAGTGGTACTTCTGAGAGTTGGTAATAATAGTCGACTATTTATATCAAATCTTTTAATAGCAAGAAAAAATGATATTGAAAAGCTACATGCTTCAACAGAAAACGGGTTGTTAGAAATTGTAGGGAATTTGTAATTCCTT
>JANPPB010000119.1:0-5821 GCA_031428295.1 Segetibacter sp.
GTTTCTCTTTTAATACAATCTTCAGGATTGTCTTTGTCTAAAAGGCCGGCACATGCTTCAATCATAAATCCGCTTTCGTTGCCATTTATAAAGGTGGGCAAGCGGAACTGCCTTGTTAGAATAACATTTTTACTTTCCTTATTGTACAGTAAAATGGTGGCGCCATTTCCCCTGTCGTATGCCTCCCTGCTTTGTACGTTAATTGTACCATCTTTTTTGGCATACTCATAGGTAACCTTTTTAAGGGTGTACCAGTTGTCCGACAAAATATCTGTCTTTAAAATTTTTATTTGATCAATCATTGTTGGTTGTTTTTTTGCAGTATGCTAATATTCTGTAATATTCAGGGACGTAGAATGCATTGATATTTTATAAGGAGCATAACTGTTAATAACTTAAGGCTTTTAGGCATTTTCGTCATTGGCAACTTGCCTGCCCCGTTGAATAACGGAGGTTTCGGAATCCCCTGGATCATGGTAGTACAAACTCCAGGGGATGCTGAAATAAATTCAGCATGACGGCTCTCCTTACACAATGTTTAATACCCAAATATTCTTAAGTTAATGACATTGGCTTTTAATATCCATCTGACTTAAGACGATTTCTGTCGATGTTAATAGTTGCTTATTTATCGCAGTAAAACAACAGTACCCTGCTTGTTATAGACATTACCTAAGTAATCGATGGCTTTAACTGACCAGATGAAAGTACCGGTACCCTGCGGCACACCGCTAATGGTGCCGTCCCAACCATTTTTATCCTGGCGGGTTGAGAAAACGAGCCGCCCCCAACGATTGTACACGCTAAAATATTCAAGGCTTTTTATGCCTGCTGCAATAGGCCTAAGCAGGTCGTTCTTTCCATCGTTATTGGGGGTAAATGCCGAAGGAACAAATACAGTAGGCTGAGCTGCAAACACTTTTAAAAAGAACGATGCTGTATCTACACAACCGGCCTGGTTATATACCGACACCTGGTAACGTATGCCCTGGATGGGCTCGCCAAAACGGGCTATTGGGTTGGAAACGTTTGGTGCAGATAAACCATTGCCTGGCGACCAAACATAATTAGTGCCTCCTGTTGCATTTAGCTGTAAATCCTGTCCCAATATAATTGCGGTATCGTTTCCCGCAAAGGCATTGATGTTGGGTAATACCATAACCAAAACCGAATCAATGCCCGGCTTGGGACAACCTTTATTATCGTAGGCAGTTAATACAAAGCGGGTGGTTTTAGAGGGAAAGACAGCAGGGTTTAAAATATTGAGGTTGCTTACATAAATCAAAGGCGACCATTTAAAGGAACTGCCGTTGGTGCTTCCATTTAGCAGGCCCTTTGTATTAAAGCAAAGCATGGTATCGGCACCTGCATTTACATAAGGATAAGGTGCGGTTGATACACGCAACTGTTTTTTTGCAACGCAACTTCCAATATTAGCTGTTACCTGGTACATGGTGGTACTGTTGGTAACTGCAATTGGATTTGCCGTAAACGGATTTATAAAATTTGCGGCGGGTGTCCACGAATAATTTAGTCCATCCGACAACACTTTTAACTGTAATGTATCTCCCTGGCAAATAACCGTATCTGCCATAGTAACAAGGTTTACTTTGTCAGTCACCCTAACATAAACTGAATCTCTGTTAATACACCCCTGGTCGTTAAGAGTAGCATAATACCACCTGCTGGTATTAGGAAAAACAGTGGGCCTGGATGTAGTACTGTTTACAATAGATTGCAATGGCGTCCATTGTACGTTACCGTTGCCATTGGCAATTAGTGTTACAGAATCGCTGATGCAGATAAGCGTATCCTGAAACGCCATTTTAAATGGTGGTTTTTCAAATAAGGGAATGATGCGAACGGCGGTATCAGTACAACCATTGGTATTATAAGCAGTCATAACTGCGAATTTTGGACCGGTTGAAATATAAATATAGGAAGGGTTGGTTGCCAGCGAGGTGTCGGAGTTAATAGTTACATCACCAAAATCCCATTTATACGAACCGATGGTTCCATAACGTGTTGTTGAATTATTTGAAAATAAAGTAGGCCGCGTAAAACAAATGCCAGAATAATTAAACGAAGGCTTAAACCCTGGGTATACCCTGGCCAGTGTTGCGGCAGAGTCGGTGCAAACCTGACCTTTGTTAATAATAAGTTTGATAGTATACAACCCGGTATCGGCAAATGTATAAGGGATGTTATTACCTGTTGTTTGAAAAATGGTTGTACCTGCGCCATTAAGTATCTCCCAATGCTGTGTCTTAATTAAAGAATTGACAGAGATGTTGGATAGTTGTAAGCTTTTTGAATCCCTGCACAACTGGAATTCAGATGGAAGAATTGCTGCTGCTATATCGCATGCAGCTATATTTATCTGTAAATCTTTTCGCTGGGTGGCAATCACCATACCATTTCTAATTTCTTCTACACATACCGTTACCACATACACCCCGGTGGAAGGTGCTGTGCCAGTTATTAAACCGGTTTTTGAATTGATAACAACATCTTTACCCAGGGGAGAAAACCCGCTGAAAGAGGCATCGTATGGCACAGAGGCATAGGGAGGATCGGGGGGAGGAACACTATTATTATTGAAACTTGCTGCGCCGCTTATATACGCATAACAGAAAGAATATCTTAATTCATCGCCGTCAGCGTCTGAAGCGGCAAAGCTGTAAGCGAAACGATTTTTAGCGCAAACAACCACCAAATCGCTGCCTGTAAATCTTGCCCCGTTGTTTAATGGGGCATTGGCTAATAGACTTGTACCGGGTATTTCGGAGGTATATGTTGCACCTATATTTCTGTACCCCACCTCAAAATTAGATATCCCCGAAATTCTAAAATTTACCTGGCTGCTTAATAAATATCCTCCAAGAGATGGTTCAAGCGAAACAACAAATTCGTAGGTGCCTATAACATAACATACAACAGGTGGATTAGTAACACAAGGTCCGGCATCAGATAAACCAATAGTTTGCTGACTGGTAAGGGCCACATTTATATTACTTACACGGGTATTGGTAGCACGGTCAAATATAGAAACAACAGCAGGATTATTAAATTCGCGTCCGCTATTGCAACGCATAAAAAGCTTGAGTGTTACGCTGTATTGAATGGTTCCATTATTGCCGGGCACAGCGGTATAAAACATTTCGCCGCCGGTAATGTGATCGGCTTTTGCAGCAGTTACAGCAAATAATATGAAGAAAAGACAACCAATAATTCTTGTTGCGAAAGGCGATGATGATGCGATATGATTTTTTAAGCCAGGCAATAAGGTGGTATTAGGTGTGGTTTATGAATATACGTACATTTTAACTTTTGGTTTACCGCATGTGCCATTCAATTAAAATAAAGACCGGCGTGTTTAAAGTTTCAATAGTAAGCCGTATAATCTTTTTATAGTTCTGTTTTACATAAACATTTGATGCCGTAATATATTTGAATGATGCCGGTGAAAAGAGAAGTGTTGCAGTACCTGTTTTACATTTTCGATTCAAGGCAATTGCATAAAAAATTGAACGATAGCTATGTATAGTAAGCAACAGGTATCACAAATACGCCACGAGTTTTGGACTGCTTTTGGCCAGTATATGGCGCCGGTCCCTTCAGCCGAAGGCGAAAAAATTAACTGGGTAAATTATAAGACAGGCGTTAAGCATATTTATTTTAAAATGGAAGCAGATCAACAGTTTGCATCCATTGGAATAGCGTTAATGCATCCTGCACTTAGTACTCAAAAACTATACTTCGATCACCTGCTTCAATTTAAAAACTTATTACACGATACTCAGGGCGAAGAATGGACATGGGCCTTGCATGCAACCGATAACGGAAAGGTGATAAGCCGCATTTTTACTGAGTTGGCGGGTATCAATATTTTTAATAAAGAAGCCTGGCCTGAATTGATCTCCTTTTTTAAACAAAGGCTTATAAAGCAGGATGAATTTTGGAGCCAGGTCAAACATGGTTTCGGGGTGGTTGAATTGTAATGCTATCTCAACAATACTGAAGTTCCTTTTTTAAACACTGCTTCGCCGGTATCGGCATGTACATATTGTAACCTCCAAACATAAGTGCCTGTTGCCTGTGGCAAACTATTAAAAGTTCCATCCCACTTTTGGTTAATTTCCGTTGTTTTAAATACCAACTGGCCATAACGGTTGTACACTGCAAAAAGCAGGTTGTTGGCTTTAAAAGCATTGATAGGGTAGAGATAGTCATTTAATCCATCGCCATTAGGTGTAAAAGCGGTAGCTACTGCAATAAAACAATTGTTCAACACCTGCAACTTTTTGCTTATGGTATCTGCACAATTGTTGTTGTTGCGCACTGTAAGCTTTAATGTATAGGTGGCATTACGTAAAGGTGCAGGGTACATTTGGGGCAACGGATTTTTAAGGGTACTGATAGTGCCATTACCAAAGTCCCACAAATAAGAAACGATCTTACCAATACTGGTATCGCGGATGATAGCAGGATCCTGCGGGCATAATAAAGCCGGAGCAACGAAGTTTGCTTTTATCTCGTTGTCTAAAAAAAAGTTTACAAAACTGCTATCGGAGCAAACACCATTAGATACCTGCAATGATACTTGCTGGGCCCCAAACTGGGTATACACATAGGTTGGATTTTGTTGGTTTGAAGTAGCACGTTCATTAAACTTCCACCTCCACTGATTGATATCGTTTTTGCCCGCATTCGATGCAAGCAATGTGTTGGCCGTACATCCGTAGTTAATGGTATAGTTTATGGCTGCGGAAACGGTATCAATGGTAGCAAAACTTACCTTACTGCCAGCCATTGTTTCCTGTAAGCATTCATCTAAAATCGTATTGCCATCCGTTCCTTTTTTAAGGGTAACAGTGTGCGTTCCTTTACTGGTTAGCGTAGCGGATAACGTCAATAAAATTTCGTAGGTAGATTTATTGGTACAATTGGTAGTGGCTTTAGTAATACTTATACCGGGAGTATTTATAGTAAAGTCACTTGCATCGCCGGCTACCGAAGCGCATAAAACAGGCTTGCGAAACACCACTTTTATCTGGTTGGGTTTACAACCTGGTTTGGCAATACTATCAAATGGGGTAGGTTGTATGGATGTTACAACAAAGAATGTAGTGATGCCTTCAACCATAGGATTTTGGCAGTAATCTAATAATGTGTTGCCATCGCCTCCTTTTTGTGTTTTAATGGTGAAGGTGCCCGGGATTAATGGTTGATCCAGGATTAACAGTATGCTGTCCATATCGAATGCATTGCTACAATTAATGCCGGATGCACTTATAATTTTAGAGGTAGAAGATGAAAGGCGGAAATCGCTGCCATCGGTTGCAAGGCTATTACACCTCATCTTTTTATTAAGTTTAACCGATATAGTTTTGCCATCGCACGATGGTTTTGATGATGATATTGAAGAGGCCGTTGTATCCGTTATACTGGCGGTTCCGCCACCAAACGCCAGGGAGTAACCGCTTTGCGAATCGGTAAAATGGCTGATGAGTAATAAGTATTCGTGACCCACGGCCAGCGTAGGCATTTTGCTGTAAAGCGCCTGGCCGGGACCCTCGCATATACTTAATGAAGTACCACTAACATTAGCGCCTGTTTTACCACTTTCGCCCGACCAGTTGCAGGCTACAAATAATGATTTGTTAGTATACACTTCATTGGGATCGGTTAGCGTGATATCAAATAGTTGCCAGTCATAATCGTCGGACAGGTTGGTAGGCACAATTTCGAAACCCAGGGTGCCCGGGGTAAAGCAGGTAAACTTATACCAGTATGGGTTCTTATCCTGAAAGATGGACCC
>JANPPB010000120.1:0-3964 GCA_031428295.1 Segetibacter sp.
AGCGTTCGCGAACTACACCCTGCCACATCAGAATAATTTACTTCCCCACCCATTTTAAACCAAAGGGCAATAAATGGCTTTTTTATTTGTTAATACAAAAGCAGCCATTAGTAAAATTTACTTGTTTTAATTAAATTACAAGTAAAGACGGTTGCAGGTTTAGCCAGTTACATACACAACGCATTTTTAATAACGAATAAAAGAGCGGACATGAAAACACTTTCAGAAACCTGGTTTGCAGAAGGCTTTATTGATTTTGAATTAAAAAAGTATACCCTTCTTGCCTATCTACAGGAGGTGAGCAAGTTTTTTACCCAGAACAAATTATACCCTCAACTGGCAGATGTAATTTTTCATTACAACAACTTAGTAGCATTTAGAGAAAACAAGAAATTTTTGCAGGAACATTTTCCCAAGCAACTAACCGACATCAACATGCATAAGCTACAGGTGGTTTATGAGCGGATGATTGAAGACGATGAGCTAATGCAGGAGTTAGAAGAGATCATTCAATACGCTGCTTTAAAAATTAAAAACACCATACAGTCGGGAGCAGAAATATATGAGTTTGTTGAAGCTAAGTTGAACATACATCCGGTTGGCCTTATTCCACTGGATGTAAACGAAGGCTACCTGTTTATTCATGATGGCCGCTACAGCTCCGTTGTGGTGTATCAATACCGGCTTACTATTTTTGAGAAGCACGATGAAAAATACCGGGGTATTCGCACCGATTATATTCACCAATGGCAACGCACCGTTAGCAATACTCCTGAAAATATAAAAGGCGAGTTGATTAGAAACCGGAAAGAATTACCCAATCCCGCAGTGTACAATATTGAGACAGATCTAAAATATCCGCTGGAAGAAACGTTGTTGCCTATAGCAAAAAGAAGTTTTGTGAAGTATTTGAGTAAGTAAAAAAAATTGAAGGGGTATTAAGTATGAGGTTGAGCAAGCACCTGCCAGAAGCTGTTTACCTATATTATGTGTAAAGCGAAGATCATATAGAAGAAGTTGGCTCCATATCATCTGCCTCTACCAAGCGAAAACTCCACTTTCAGTAAAACAAACTACTAAAAGCTCCCTCGCAATTCAGCCCTATTCTCCAGCCTTTTTTAAAATTATTTCTTCGAGCTGTTTTGTCATTCGAAAGTTTGTTGCTTTAATCTTTCTTATAATAGGTTTTACTGATGGAATTATGCCGGAAAGTTTAGCATCTACAACTACTCCAATTGTACCGATAATAATTAAACCCAATTGATGAGCAAATTTTCTTCCTTTAAGATCATCAATAATAAGTAAGCAGTCATCTAACTCGATGGCCAATGCTATTGCGCTGGCTTCTCCCTTATCAAGCGAAGTTTGAATTATTGACTGATAATTCTTATCCTTTGGATCTCTTATTTCAAACCAGGAAGGTAGTGGCTGACCAAATTCTTTAGCCACCTCAGATGTTGTAATTATTATTCCAAATAGTTTATTCAGAATTTCAAGTTCACCTATTTTATCGAGTAAGATCAGACAGCTTGCGTCAGAGATGATAATTTTGGGCATTCAGAATATCTTTTTCTAATTCAGCCTCAGAATAATCAAAAAATGAAACTTCATAATTTGCTAAGAGTTCCATGAATGTTCGTTTCGAATAGCCTGCCATGTCAGCAGCTTGTCCAAGTGACAAAGAACCCTTTTCATATAGTTTAGCAGCAAGAAGCGTCTTAGCCTCTTTTTCATCTAAATTATCAGGTATTTGTAAGGTCAAAGTCTTCATTATTCAAATTTACAAAAAATAGTCAGAGCCACAGATTAAGCGTCCAAAACGGCTAGCGCAAACGGTTCACGGTTTAAGTTAAGTATTATGGTTATTTGGAATACCGCTGTTAAAGCCTATTCAAAAGCAAAATAGTGCAATATTGGCATTATCGTTGGCCTTGCAGGCCCGACGAAGCCTTATTTGTTAGCTGCCGTTCATCCTCCCACAGAGATGTTCGCATTAGGTAATTCAACCTGTAACTTTACTTTGGCTTTCAACGCTGCAAACACCTTCATCAAAGTATCAATAGTGACGTTACTTGCATTATTTTCAAGTCGTGAAATTTGTGCTTTCTGTACTCCAACAAGTTTTCCTAACTCTTCTTGCGTTAAATGTCTCTCTTGTCGTGTCTGCTTAATAGCTTGCCCAATTAAATCCATTTGTAAATCATACTCAAATTTGTCTCGACTAGGAGTTCCGACTTTTCCAATAAGTTTATCCTGAACCTCCTCTAAAGTGTGTGTCTTCATTTCTTATTGTTTAGTTTTTTTGTCTTCAAAATATTTTACTCTCATTTGCCTTGCTTTCTGAATTTCATTATCAGGTACCTTACTTCTTTTCTTCACAAATCCATGTGTTGTAACAACCAATGTTTCCGCGTTATCTGTCTTGTCCCAAAATGCAAGCAGCCTGTATTGTAATCCCTGAAAGAGTGTTCTAAATTTCCAAATCTCATCCTGTAGCTTCTTAAACAATTCAGCGTCTTGTCGCACTTGACTTTTACGAATATTATAAAGTATTTTCTCATAGTGTTTCTGTTCAAGATTATTCAGAAATACAAACGCTTCATTTAAGAAAACTATGTCGAAAAGTTTATCCACTCGGTAGTTATTTGTTTTTGAAGCAAATATAAGAGTTTCATTAAAACGAAACTTTTGAAGTTGGAGATTTTTTCACGAATGGCAGCTAACGTTCCGGCTTTGCGAAGGTTTGGAATTTGAAACTCGTCTGCCCAGTGGCAATGCCGATTAGAAATATAATTATGAAATTACCGAAAAGTTTTTTAGAAAGAGTCAAGCCCCAAACCAAAGCTGATAGCGAATTGTAGCTGATGTAACAACGGTCGAGTAGACCAAAGCATTTCAGCTTTAGCCGCTCACAGAACCGTACTTGAAAGTCTCCCTTCATACGGCTCTTGCTATTCAGTCAATAAGTAATTCCTTTCTGCCAGTGGATAAACAATTCTGTATTCTCCAGCACAAAGCTTTTGTACTTCGCTATTACTGTCATCTTACCTCTTAAACGGAACTTTTCCTCTATCCATCGTTGTATCAACTCATTCAGGTACTCGAACACCTTTGCTGCTATTATTGCATTAAACCTGCATTAGTAGTTTAGCCATCCTCTTATCTTCGGATTGAGTTTTATGGCTGCCTGCTCCAGTGATACAGTTGTATTTCGTGGATTGAATACCGCTCTTATCTGTTGCTTAATATAGGTTTTCGCCTTGCAACAAATGGCTGCATCAAATACCATGAACTTACTTCCCTTAATAGCTCGATTAGCCTTAATACGGGGCTGAAAACTATAGCTTAGAAAGGTAAAGCTGTTATGCTCATGCGCTTCCTTTCGCTTGTAGTTCTGGCAATATACAAGCTTCGTTTTATCCGGGTGAAGTTCCAGTTCAAAGCCTTGCAATCTCTGCCGTATAGACGATAACATATGTTCAGCTTCTGCTTTACTGTTGCAGTGTACAATGATATCATCAGCATACCTTTCAAACGGTATGGCACTGGCAGCAGATTTATTATATGCAATTATTTAAAAATTACCCAAAAGCGGTACAGGTAGCATCATGCACATACAACAGCAAAAGCAGAAAGAAAAGCAGTTTTTGAGGAACAATCTGACAATCAAAAATGTTTTTAAGCAATAAGCACAGAAGAAAAAAGGGGCTGCACCATCTCAACCAACCTTAGAAACCAGAAGACAGCTCTATAGCAACTCACTCCACCAATCCAAAAACCCATACTACAGCAAAACAAACTACCAAAGGTTCCCCCGCCAAAGGCCTATCGTGTGGACACATTTTTAAACAAGTCCCAACCCTGCATTGCTGCTTTAAAATACTTAAGCCCTATCCATAGGGTCGTAATACCGGGATGCCTTTTGCTTTCATAACCCTTCCATCCTCCCATTCTGGCAATTGCC
>JANPPB010000121.1:0-13159 GCA_031428295.1 Segetibacter sp.
CGGCTCCAGTCGAAGGAGAAGCCGATATTGTCCAGTTGTTCGTGGTAACGTTGAATATTTTTTTCGGTCGTATCAGCCGGGTGCTGCCCGGTTTCTATAGCATATTGTTCGGCAGGTAAGCCAAAACTATCAAATCCCATAGGGTGTAAAACATTAAAACCTTTTAGCCTTTTATAACGACTGTAAATATCGCTTGCTATATAGCCTAAAGGATGACCCACATGTAACCCTGCGCCGCTTGGATAAGGAAACATATCCAGTACATAGAATTTTGGCTTTGCAACCTCTCCTTCTACCGGGTTGCTAACTTTGTAAGCACCGGTCTCCTTCCATATACGTTGCCATTTCTTTTCTATATCCCTGAAATTATATTCCATACTTTATTTTATGGTGAACCTGTTTCGTGCAGGCCTGTGTTGTATCTACTATTTAAAATATTTGAAACCAGTACGAGTAAGACCATCCATTAATAAGTAGTGATGCTTTAGCACTAAAAGTTTGGCTGAGATTCTATTGAAGTTCATTACAGGTATTTGGTATAAATCATAATGAAAGCCTGTTGCTGATGAATTATACTGGCTTTTGTTTAATTCCTTTTTACTTAAATGTGCCACCCTCCTTCCTCACTCACATTCGTTAACTGTTTTTTCATCATGCTTCAGACAGTTAAGCTTTATGCCTTTTGCTTTAAACATTAGGCGTTTGGCATTTAGCGTTATGCGTTAAATAACCCTAACAAACTTTTAACTGAAAACAAGCAGCGGAACCCATAATTTGCCCGCAATTACCATTTGTAAACAGGCTGCAAATGTAAGGTTTACACCCCAAAACACTACATTTGCAGGCATCGTAAAAATCTTAAAACAGTAGCATGGCGCAATTTGGAAAGGCATCGAGCAAACGCAGCAAACCCAGTTATATTTATAGCATTGTTGGTGTAGCACTCGTACTTTTTATAATGGGTGTGTTGGGTTGGATGTTTTTGAATTTTAAATCGGTGGGCAATTCGTTTAAAGAAGATATTAGAATTAGCGCTTACCTGCGTACGCTTAATAAAGACACCATTGGCATGGTAAAGCAATATATTACCAGCAAGCCATACGCAAAAAATGTTACTTACGTTAACAAGGATACCGCAAAACTTATTTGGAGCAAGGAAGGCAATAATGAAGATTGGGCTAAAATACTTGACTATAACCCATTGCCGGAAAGCATAGATTTTTACTTGCGTTCAGACTATGTAAACCAGGATAGCCTTGCAAAAATTTCGGCTGATATTATGAACGTTTGGGGCAATCATGTGGATGAACTGCAATATCCCCGAACCCTGGTGAATAACCTGAATGAACGGGCCTCGAAATTGGGATTGATCTTTATTGTAGTGGCAGTGCTGCTTTGCGCCATTGTAATTGTGAGTATTGATAATACCATCAGGCTGGCAATGTTTAGCAACCGGTTTCTTATTAAAACCATGCAAATGGTGGGCGCTACCCGAAGCTTTATAGAAAAACCTATGAATATAAGAGCAGTACTTAATGGGCTGATTAGCGCCGGCATTGCTATATTGCTGCTGTTTGTTTTAATGCAGTGGGCTGAACGCCAGTTTCCGCAATTAAGTGTGATACGCGATACGAAACTTACCCTGATACTATTTGGTGGAATGATAATGGTTGGCGTGGGTATTTCGTTATTTAGTACGCACCGCAGTGTTATAAAATACCTTAAAATGAGTTTGGATGATCTTTATTAAGGTCAAGGGTTTTTTGAAATTTGTTTATTATTGCACTCCTTAAAATATTGATATGGCCGAGAAAAAAGTAGTTACTGCTGCCAATGCCGCACCTATTACAACTGTTAAAGAAACCACTACCAAAATCACTATAGCTAAGCTTCCTTTATTTGAGAAGGAGAATTATATGTGGATGGGTATAGGTGCCGCAATTATTATGCTGGGCATGTTTTTAATGTCGGGTGGTAAAAACAGCAGCGCCGATCAGTTTGATTACAAAGTGGTGTATAGCACTACCAGAATTACAGTTGCCCCAATTCTGATACTTTTAGGATTATTTGTGGAGATCTACGCAATATTTAAAAGACCAAAGGTTCATCAACAATAATACAGCAGGTAAATTTGTTATAAGGCGGTGATGATTCATCGCCTTTTATTTTAGTATTACTTAAACGCATTTTTACAATATGACTCTTTTTGAAAGCATTATTATAGCCATAGTTGAAGGGCTTACTGAGTTTCTGCCCATCTCTTCAACCGGGCACATGATTATAGCCGAACGCTTTTTAATGCTTCCGAAAGATGATGCTTTTACGCAACTTTTTACCATAGCCATACAGTTAGGAGCCATCTTAAGTGTAGTGGTTTTATACTGGAGAAAATTTTTTGACTTCAGCCGCTGGCAATTTTATATAAAACTGGTGGTGGCGGTTATACCAGCCCTGGTTTTAGGTTTTGTATTTAGCGATAAAATTGACGTTTTGTTGGATAGCCCTCTTACGGTTGCCATAAGTTTATTACTCGGCGGAATTGTTTTGCTGTTTGTAAATAAGTTTTTTACACATCCAATAGTAAGAGAAGAAGAGCGGATTGGTTTTGGCAAAGCCTTTATTATAGGCTTGTGGCAATGTATAGCCATGATACCGGGTGTAAGCCGCAGTGCTGCATCTATAATTGGAGGAATGCAACAGCGATTGACACGTAGTTTGGCAGCAGAATTTTCGTTTTTTTTAGCTGTCCCAACCATGGCAGCAGCAACAGGTTATAAACTTTTGAAAACCTATAAAGAGCATCCTGAAGTTTTAAAGAATACGGACAATTTGAAACTGTTGGGAGTGGGAAATCTTGTTGCCTTTATAGTGGCAGTCCTCGCCATAAAATTCTTCATTACGTTTCTTCAGAAATACGGTTTCAGGTTGTTTGGATGGTACCGGATAGTTGCAGGTGTTGTGTTACTTGGGCTACTTTATATGGGCTATTTAAAATAATGTATTATCCACCTTTTGCCGGCCATTTACATCTTCTAAAACTTAATTGATGGTTTCCTTTTTAATAAGCAACTTTTAATGAGTTCTACGCTATTGATATTTTATATGCCACTTACAAGTTTAAGGCATCAAAGCATGGTGGCCTTCCCTTTCTATTCTTCCCAATTTCATTATCGTAGTTGCCCTCTCGGTATTGCTGACTTTACAGGTAGGTAAATCCTTATTGCTTTAGTTTATTGAGCATCGATTTATTATATCTTTAATTTAACAAAAAGCCATACATGCAAACTGCTAATAAAAGGGTTATAAACGGCTGGGCAATGTACGATTGGGCCAATAGTGTTTACAACCTGGTTATCACAACCACTTTTTTTCCAATTTATTTTTTAGGTATTACTAAGGCGGCCTACGGCGAAAATAGTGTGCCCTTTTTTGGAAGGCTTTTTAAAAACTCAGTCTTGTACGATTATACACTTGCCGTTGCTTACCTGGCTATTGCCTGTTTGCTGCCCATATTATCGTCTGTAGCCGACAGTCGTGGAAACAAGAAAAGGTTTATGCAGTTTTTTTGCTATACAGGAGCCACTGCCTGCTTTTGTTTATATTTTTTTGGCGGCGATCAGCCCAACGTTGGGTTAGCAATAGGACTGTTTGCTATGGCTGCTATCGGGTACGTAGGCAGTCTTGTCTTTTACAACTCATACCTGCCAGAGATAGCCGCCCCCGAAGACCGGGACAGAATATCTGCAAAGGGATTTGGTATGGGATATATCGGCAGTGTAATTCTTCAGTTACTGGGCTTTGGACTGGTATTATATTTTGGTGCAAAAGGAGATGATACTACCGGGCCACGGGTAACATTTTTATTGGTGGGTTTATGGTGGGCCGGCTTTGCTCAAATAACTTTTGCCCGCTTGCCTAAATCAATACCTGCAACAAGGGAGCATGGCAATAATTTTTTAACCGATGGATTTAGAGAATTAAGGAAGGTTTGGCACCAGGTAACATCAATGCCGGTACTCAAACGGTACCTGTTTGCATTTTTCTTTTACAGCATGGGCGTACAAACGGTTATGCTTGCTGCCAGTGTATTTGGTAAACAGTTATTAAATCTTGATGATACCAAGCTAATACTTACACTGGTTGTTGTGCAATTGGTGGCCATAGTTGGTGCTTATGTTATAGCCAGGCTCTCCGCACGTTTTGGCAACCTGGCTGTGTTAATATTTGCAGTCTTTTTTTGGATTGGCATTTGCATAGGGGCCTATTTTATAGCTGATGCCGCCGAAGCCGGTATAAATGCTGAATATCCATTTTATTGCCTGGCAGCAGCAGTTGGGCTTGTAATGGGTGGCATACAATCGTTAAGCCGATCCACTTATAGTAAGCTGATGCCCCAAACCCACGATACGGCATCGTTCTTTAGTTTTTATGATGTTACCGAAAAGGTGGCCATTGTAATTGGCTTATTTATTTTTGGATATATTGATGAATTGATTGGAATGAAGTTTAGCGTACTGGCCTTGATTGTATTTTTTGTTATAGGATTAATTGGGTTATTTGCAGCTTCCGCTAAGTCAAAACCCTTAACTGTTTCAATTGCATAACATGAATTTGTACACTGTAAATGCAGGCTATTTTAAACTGGATGGCGGGGCTATGTTTGGCGTGGTACCCAAGAGCATGTGGAATAAATTAAACCCGGCAGATGAAAATAATTTATGCAGTTGGGCCATGCGTTGCCTGTTGATACAGGAGGGCAACCGCCTTATTTTAATCGACAATGGAATGGGCGATAAACAGGATGCAAAATTTTTCGGTCACTATTATTTGCATGGTAATGATACTCTGGAAACCTCGCTTGCCAAACATGGTTTTACCAAAGATGAAGTAACAGATGTTATATTAACCCACTTACATTTTGACCATTGTGGTGGAAGTATAGTTGTAGAAGATGGCAAGTATGTTACCGCTTTTAAGAATGCCACTTATTGGAGCAACCAGCAACATTGGCAATGGGCTATACAACCAAACGACCGGGAGAAAGCTTCCTTTTTAAAAGAAAACATTTTACCCATTGAAGAAAGCGGACAATTGAAATTTATTGAGGCGGGTGATGGGACTCAGTTAACTGAAAATATAACTTTCAAATTTGCCTATGGCCATACAGATGCCATGATGTTACCCATAATAAAATACAAAGGTCACACAATCGTTTTCATGGCCGACCTGCTTCCTTCTGTAGGTCATCTGCCGTTACCTTATGTTATGGCTTACGACATGTTTCCTTTAAAGACATTGCTTGAAAAGAAAGCTTTTTTAACTGAAGCGGTGGAGAATAATTTCCTGCTATACCTGGAGCATGACCCGCAGTTTGAATGTTGCACCCTGCAATTAACAGAGAAAGGACCAAGAGTAAAGCAAACGTTTACTTTGGAAGAGTGGATAAATTCGTTGTAAAATGAAGGCTGTATTGTCAGGTATTACCTAAGGCTGATTAAAGAGGTAAGCGGGTATCGAAGGTTTCTGTAGCCCATCATATCAACCTTAACTGATCCTACAATAATGCCACTTTCTATACGTAGTGGTACTTTGTTGGCATCATCGCTTACCCATACAGTCATCTTCTCTCCCCCTTCAAACAAAGTGCCTTTAACCAGCAAAGGTTTAAACTTAATAGTACGAAATTTACCAAAGCGGGTTTTGATGGTTTCCTTACCTAAGTACCGTACATACATATGAAATACCTCGTTATCCATAAAAAGGTCGAACGGTATTTTATCGCCTACTTCGTATTTATCAAAGTTTATATTTCGGGCATAATACACAGCACTGATAACATCCTGTATACAATTTGAGATTTTAAAAACACCATCGGTAGTTACAGCAGTGTTGGTTACCTGGTTAAAAGATATGTTTTCATACTTTTTATAACCACCCTCATTAATATTACGGATGAACTTATAAGGTTGCAGGGTAGCTGTATCAAAATAACTCTCGTAACGGTCTCTTACTTTAAATATCCAGTCGTATTTGGAGTTGGTAACGCCGGTACCTACAACATGGTATACAGGTTTGTTATTAATCTGCTCAAGCGTAGTAACAAACGAAGCAGTACCTGCATTTACATAAATTCCTGCAACAGAGTAATATACCACCATGGATAAATTTTCGCCTGCGTTGAACGCGTAGTTTCTGATGCCGCAAAAATTATCACCTGCTGTTATTCGCGTAGCAAAACCAATCAGTATTATCAGTAGTAACGATCTTTTCACTTTACTTATTTCTAAAAAATTTTTTTCCTAGTATAAACAAACTTCCTGCCAAAGCAGGCACTACCAAATTAATGATCCAAATACCTGATGCTGTTAACACAATGCCCAAAGAGTTGTTGCTGAACAAGCCAAACAATAGCAGACCAACCTGTCCTCTAAGCCCTAATTCTGCCAATGCAATTGTTGGTACAACAGCTAAAATTAAAAACATGACAAAAGTTAACTGGCATGAATTCCATAAACTTATATCAACCTCAAATACCTGTAACAACAGCACATATTGAATAATAAAAACCCCGTAACGAAGCAATGAAAGGCATAAAACTTTTAGCAACTCGGGCCATTCAAACTCTTCAAGCTTTTGAATGAAATATGCATACTTCGCTACAAAAGGTATCTTCTCAATTACCCTCGTTATAAAACTCAACCTGAAATAGATCAGTAACAAAATGACAGCTATGCCGGTAGCGCCATAAATAATTATGTTGATCCATAACATTGACAATCCAATAGCACCATTAGTTGTATCAACTAAATTTTGACGTAGAAAAAATAAGCCAATAGTTCCAAAAATAACTGTTATAATAAGTTGACTGGTACTACCTACCAATGTGAGGGATATAGCCCGTAACCTGTTGCCCTCGCTCAGGTAAATGATCCTTCCAAAATATTCGCCTATCCTGTTGGGTGTATTGATGGCTAAGGATACTCCCGCCAGTACACCCTTGAATGCCGTTACAAAAGATATATCCTCAATGTGCTTTACCAATATCTTCCATTTTAAAGCTTCAATGCCCCAGTTAAAAACCATTAATAGAATAACCACGCTTACTTTTAAGGCTTGTGGACCATATAGCGATGACTTTATTTTTTGCCAGGAGGTATACCAGTTTGGCTGTTGAATAACATGGTTGTAAATAGAATAGGATAACCAAATAAAGAGTATGGGCCCGAGGAAATAGTTGAGAAATATTTTGATCTTTTTATTCAGCGCAGTAAATTTTGCCAAACCTACTTAAAAATAAGCGTGCCTCTTCATAAGGGGCAATACCTATGTGTAGTTATGTTATTTTCACACCCTGATGGTAAAACAGTCAAATATTATTTTGGGTATTGACCCTGGAACAATTGTTATGGGTTATGCCCTGATGGATGCGTCGGGTAATGAGCCACGGCTGATAGAAATGGATGTGCTGAAGCTGGCAGCTAAAAAAGATGCATACGATCGGTTGCATACCATACATGCTACCGTTTGCGAACTCATAAGAAAATACAAGCCCACCACCTTTGCTATTGAAGCACCTTTTTTTGGAAAGAATGTACAAAGTATGCTAAAGTTGGGCAGAGCCCAGGGAGTTGCAATTGCAGCCGCCATGCAGGCAGGTTTACCCGTTACTGAATACTCCCCTAAAAAAGTAAAGCAATCCATTACCGGTAATGGTAATGCTGATAAAGACCAGGTTTGGAAAATGCTGCAACGCATATTACACCTTGAAGAAAAACCAGCCTTTTTTGATGCTACTGATGCATTGGCCGTGGCTTTGTGCCACCATTACCAATCAAGCTCCGTTATAGGCAAAGCTGCAAAAGGATTAAAAGGATGGGAAGAGTTTATTAATAAAAACCCCGGTAGGGTTAAGTGAGGCTGTAGTCTGGAGCCGCAGAAGAAAGCCACAAGCTCAGAGCCTTGAGCCGGGAGCTATGAGCTATGAGTCCGGAACGGGTAGCTAAACATTTGATGCTCGATGTGTATAGCTTGCTACTCGATACTTGATACTTGCCTTTTCACTTTTTACTTTTTACTTTTTACTTTATAAATGCTGTACAATCTTGTTTTTTATCTCATTAAATTCTTCTGCAGAAAAGGATAGCTTACTGTTTAGGAGGTTCATGTCTGATGTAGTATCCATTGGAATGAGGTGAACGTGTGCATGCGGTACGTCTAACCCAACCGTTAATATACTTACCCGGTTGCAAGGGAACGATTTTTCGAGCGCCAAAGCAATTGGCTTTGCAAATACCAACAACCCCTGTAAATACTCATCAGGTAGATCAAACAACTTATCTGTTTCATTTTTTGGCACCACGAGGGTATGCCCTTTTTTTACCGGGGCTATGTCGAGGAAGGCAATATACATATCGCTTTCTGCAAGAACGTAGGCAGGTATCTGGCCGGCTATAATCTTCGAAAAAATTGTCATACAATTAAAGTTGAGGAGCTTAAAAATAATAAAACAACCGATCAGTTTGTTCAATTAAGAAAGCATACAATCTACAGAATGGCTAATCTTCCCATAAACATTGAAGCGTGTTTTCTCACTTGGGTGTACAAAAAAATAAGAGCCTGCCGAACGACAGACTCTTATTTGCAAAAGTATTAATGCTAGATGGTGATGTTGTCAATCTTAAATTTTAAAATACCATTGGGTGCTTGTATTTCTGCTATCTCTCCCACTTCTTTTCCTAGCAATCCTTTACCGATAGGTGATGATGCCGATATCTTTCCTGCCTTCAAATCAGCTTCAACTTCACCCACAATTTTGTATGTAACTGTTTTTTTTGTGGAAAGATTGGTGATGGTCACCCTGGTTAAAATGGTAACCTTGCTGGTGTCAATGGTATTGGTATCAACAATTTTAGAAGTGGCAATTACGCCTTCCATATATTTAATCTTAGCCTCTAACATTCCCTGTGCCTCTTTTGCAGCATCGTATTCAGCATTCTCCTTTAAATCACCTTTTTCACGTGCTTCTGCAATTGCCCTTGAGGCTGCCGGACGTTCAACACTTTTTAACCTATGAAGCTCTACTTTCATAAGTTCAAAAGTCTCTTGTGTCACATAATTTGATTCACTCATAATCTGTCTGTTTAATAAGGGATAAAAAAATACAACGCCACATTTTGTGCAGCGTTGCAATCAGCAAAAATAATAAAATACTAATATATTTTAAAAGTCAATCTTAAGCATGCTATATGCCTAATTTTTTAAGTACAACCTCAGCCATTTTTAAATAAGCTTCGTGGCTATAGCCTGCTATGTGGGGAGTTATTATTACGTTGGAGAAGTGGAGCAATTTATCGAGTTGCTGCCTTTCTTCAGCGGTATACGAATCTATTTTTTCATTTTCCAACACATCTAAGCCCGCCCCTGCTAACAGGTCTTGCTCAAGGGCATTAATAAGGGCCGGTGTATCCATTACTTTACCCCTACACATGTTTAAAAAGTAGGGCCGCTGTTTTAGCGATGCAAAGAACGCTGCATTTGCCATGTGCCTGGTTTCGTCGGTTAGTGGCACATGAAGGGTAATTACATCAGCGTACCTGCATACCTGTTCAAAATTGGCTTCTTTAATATAATTGTCGGCAAAACCATACTTAACATTATCGTAAGCAAGTACGGTTACATTAAAAGGCTGCAGCAATTTGGCAAAAGAACTTCCCGTGTTTCCAAACCCAATAATGCCCACAGTTTTGCCCGATAACTCAGTACCTCTATTAGCATTGCGTAAGTAATTACCTTCCTTAATTTGTTGATGGCTGATGTTTATTTTGTTCATTAACGATAACAAAACACCCAATGTATGCTCGGCTACAGCATTCCTGTTGCCTTCGGGACTGCTTACACACTGAATGCCTTTGCTGGTTGCATAATCCACATCAATCATCTCCATTCCACTACCCAGCCTGCCTATCCATTTAAGCTTGTTAGCTTTATCTAATATGGCCTTATCAATGGTAAGCCTGGTAGTTACAATCAATCCAACTGCATCTGTTATCTCATGCTTTAACTCATCATAAGTTATGGCGGGCAGGTCCACTACCTCATAGCCTTTGCTCACCAAAGTTTTGTGCAGGTGCTCATGAGCACCAGCAGTAATCACAACTTTTTTCGACATTTATTATTTTTTAAAACCTTGTAGTTTTTCCTTTTTACTTTTTACTTTTTACTTTTTACTTTTTACTTTTTATTTCATTTTAAAAGTAAGTGCAGCAAACTCTTCTACCGATATCACCTCTGCCCTCTTTTGAAAAAAATCATCTTTCAGCAATTCATCTTCAAACAAACTTTTTACGGCATTACGCATGGTTTTTCTACGTTGGTTGAAGGCAGTTTTAACTAACACAAAAAACGATCTTTCGCTTTTCATGTCGGGTACATCTGAGCGTCTGGTCAGTCTTATTACACCACTAATAACTTTAGGTGGAGGATTAAAACAGTTAGGGTCAACATCAAACAAATATTCAACCTTAAAAAAAGCCTGAATCAATACACTTAATACGCCATACACTTTGCTTCCTTCTTTTGAAGCGGCCCTTTGTGCCACTTCCTTTTGAAACATTCCTATCATTACCGGTACCTGCTCCTTCCAATCCAACATTTTAAAAAGTATCTGGGTTGAAATATTATAGGGATAGTTTCCAACCACTACAAACTCACCTTCAAAAGGAGGATCCATCTTTAAAAAATCTTCTTCAATCAGTTTACCTGTTATGGAGGGATAAGTGTTTTGGAGGTATTGAACTTTCTCACGATCTAACTCCACCGCCTTAAAATTAATAGCTGGAATCTGCAACAAAAATTTTGTTAGCGCACCACCACCGGGGCCAACTTCCAGCAATTGGGTAAATGAATGTTGCCTTATTTCTTCAACAATGCTTTTACAAACATTTTCATCCTTTAAAAAATGTTGACCAAGCGATTTTTTTAATGTGTACTCCATGAAAGCCAAAAGTAAGCCATTGCAGTAATTCGATTCATCTCACCCATTATTCTGTATTTTTACTGCCTACAAGTTGAATACAATGAGTAACGAAATTCAAAAGCCGGTAATAGGTTTTAGCTGCGGTGATATAAATGGCATTGGCACCGAACTTATTATAAAAACCCTTGGCGACAGTCGCATGCTGGACGTTTGCACCCCGATAATTTTTGGCAGTAACAAAACCATAAATTTTTATCGCAAGGCCATGAGCGACATCCCTTTTAGCTATACCCCGTTAAAAGATCTTGCAAGGCCTAACCCCAGGCAAATAAACATTTTAAATTGTTGGGAAGAAGAGGTAGCTATTACCCCGGGACAAATGAATGCCACCGGTGGAATGTACGCTTACAAGTCTCTGCAATCTGCCGTGGATGCTTTAAAAAACAACCTCATCCAGGGATTGGTCACCGCACCTATTCACAAGAAAAATATACAATCACCCGAGTTTGATTTTAGTGGTCACACACCGTATTTACAACATGTTTTTGGCGTAAAAGATGTGTTGATGTTTTTGGTTGCAACAAACCTGCGGGTAGGTTTGGTAACCGAACATTTACCTATATCCGAAGTAGCTCAACACATTACCAAAGAGCGGATCTTAAGCAAACTGTCTATCATGAACTTTAGCCTTAAGAAAGATTTTGGTATTGAAAAACCAAAGATTGCTGTGCTGGGATTAAACCCTCACGCAGGAGATGACGGGCTGATCGGCACCGAAGAACAAACCATTATTCAACCAGCCATTATCGAGGCTAAGAAAAACAATTTACTGGTGTACGGTCCGTTTAGTGCCGATGCTTTTTTTGCCCGTGCCCAATACGACAAATTTGATGGTGTACTGGCAATGTACCACGACCAGGGCCTGATACCTTTTAAATCGCTCGCCATTGGTGAAGGCGTAAACTTTACTGCCGGCTTGCCTGCCGTACGTACCAGTCCCGACCATGGAACTGCATTTGACATTGCAGGTAAAGGAATAGCTGACCATTCATCGTTCATGTCTGCCACCTTTGAGTGCATTGATTTTATACGCCGCCGTGCTATATATGAGGAGAATAACCAAAACCCCCTGCGCCGAATGAGTGCCAGGGTTTTTGCTAACGCCGAAGATGAAAGAATTGAAGAATAGGATTTTTTTAAAATTGAAATGATAGGGAACTAAACTATTGGTTGTTTAAAAGGTACATCATGCACACACTTTCAAACGAAATACTTGAGATTAAGATAGCTACCCGCGGGGCGGAGTTACAAAGCATTTATAACAGGCAAACCCAGCTTGAATATATGTGGAGTGCCGGTGCTGAATGGCCAAAAAAGAGCCCGGTATTATTCCCTATTGTAGGCGGATTAAAAAACAACAACTATACTTTTAAGGATAAAACTTACAACCTCAGCCGCCATGGCTTTGCCAGGGAAATGGATTTTGAGCTTATCAACCAAACCAACAATTCGCTAACTTTTCTTCTGAAAGAAAATGAGACAACGTTACTTCAATATCCTTTTGCTTTTTCATTTTATGTGAAGTATACCTTGCACACAAACAATGTTCACATCACGTACATTGTAGAAAATCATACAGAAGAGCTGTTGCCTTTTTCCGTTGGGGCACATCCGGCTTTTGCGGTTCCGCTGGCACAGCAAACCGTATATGAAGATTATTTTCTTGAGTTTGAAAAAACAGAAGCTGCTCCGGTTTGGCCTTTATCTGCAGAAGGCTTAGTAGAAAGTAACTCAACACCTTTTTTTAATAATGAGCGAAAAATGCCTTTGACAAAAGACCTCTTTTTAAAGGATGCGCTTGTTTTTAAAAATCTTGCTTCTAAAAAAATTTCTATCAAAAGTGATCGAACGCCGCATGGATTAACTGTAAGTTTTGATGGTTTTTCGTACCTGGGTATTTGGGCTGCGAAGAATGCAAACTTTGTATGTATTGAGCCGTGGTGTGGCATTGCAGATAGTGTTACGGCAACCGGAAATCTTATCCAAAAAGAAGGTATTATAACCCTGCAAAAAGCCGAATCGTTTGAACGCAGTTTTGGTATAGAAGTGTTTTAAAATTTGTTTGACTGAGATTGTTATCCCGCTTTATATTTTTTCAAAAGACCTTCTATACGCTCATCTGGT
>JANPPB010000122.1:0-4068 GCA_031428295.1 Segetibacter sp.
TGATATTCTGATATTATCGCAAACAGAAACTGGAAAGGAATCTACTACATAATCAGAAGCCCCGGCTATGTCTTTAATATGCTGACCAACTTGAAAGAAAAGCATGCAAAGCAAAGATTCAAGTGCATGTAACCTTCTGCAGAAGCGGCTTTTATCCAACATATCACGAACCATGCAGGTCATCTGCATCATGTGCCTTGCATTATCGAGATGAGCACCAAAGTAAAGAGCTTATACAATAGCCATTGTTATAATCTCGCTGTCACTAACTTTTCTTCGGCAATCTTTCTGGTTACCTATGCCTCTTTATAAGTAATCAACCAAACTTTATCCGATATTCTTTCTTTAACTAACAACTTGGGTTAATTAAGCAATTTGATTTTCATAGTAACATTTTCTAAGGGTCGGTTGTTAGCACCCGTGCCCTTTTGAGCAATTTTGTCAATCACTTCAAGTCCGCTGATCACTTCTCCAAACACGGTATAATTCTGATCTAAAAATGGAGTGCCACCGATGCGTCTATAAATTTCAGTTTGGGCAGGAGCGTACACTCCACCTGGCTTTTGTAGTTTAGCTACATCTTCATCGGTTTGTACTTTACCCTGCACTATGTAAAACTGGCAATTGCTACTGGACTTTTGTGGGTTGTTATCGCGGGCAGCAGCCAGGGCTCCTTTCTTGTGAAAAAAGGTTGAGTTTATTTCGGCCGGAAGGCGTTCGCCAGGGGCTGATCCATTACCCAACATCATATCAGTTGTTGCATTCTTACTCATGGGGTCGCCGCCCTGTATCATAAACTGGTTAATCACCCTGTGAAATAGCAAACTATCGTAAAAGCCATTAGTCACCAATTTTAAAAAATTGTTGCGGTGTAAGGGTGTACTGTTGTACAGCTTTGCTATCATGGTGCCATAATTGGTTTCAATCTGTACCATGCGCTCAGAGCTTTCCAATGGGGTACCGGGCTTTTCAACGTTTTTTTTATAATTAGAACCAGTGGTAGCCGCAGTCTTCGATTTTGAGACGACCGGTGCTTTTTTAGTTTGTCCTTGTACCTTAAAACCAATAAGTACACACAATAAGTAAATGCAAAAGAACTTCTTCATAGTTTATATTCCCTTTATATCAAAATAGAGCAAAATATGATCTTTTAAAATATTTTCTTGTTCCATCAGGCTCCACGATGGTATTTCTCTTAACTGTTTAAAGTGTGGCCAGCCATCTGAATCCACTTCTGAAACTTCGTAATATCCGCTCTGGCTTAACAGGGTACAAACTGCTACATGCATCAAATCCTGTTTTTGCTCTTTGCTTATTTTTTGCTCCACGTAGCCGGTTTCCTGAATGCCAATCAAAAATAAAACGGCTTCCATATCGGGTTTTTTGCCAAACCTTTCCAATAATGTTCCTTCTAATGCCCACCACCTTGTTTGCAGATCATCCTTAATATTCATCTATCAAAATTAGGGAGTTTGATGATTGAGCTGTAATTGCTACCCCATAAACATCCATTGATGGGTGAGCAACAGCAACAACTTCGGTTGTGATAACCCAGCCCCGGAAGCATAAAAATCTTTCTCATAAAACGGGAGTTGATTTATTATAAGTAATGAGCGATAAAATTTTTTATAAGCAATAAGTATGGATTAGGTTTTAAACTCCAGGACTGAGTAACTGCTTTTTGCTTCAATTTTAAATAACTAAAACTTACCTTTACCGCTAAGCACTGTGTGTGGCAACAGAACTATTATGATATTGCCCGCACCTTAATAAAATATACACACTGTAAACCCGGGAGTTTATAGAAAAATAAAATTCTCCCTAAAAATTAATCAAAATGGCAATATTTCAAGATTTAGCAATGGATAAGTTTTACCTGGTAAAGCTATCTGAAAACGATACTGTTAAAATGGTACAGGTAGCAATGGCAACAGAAAAATGTTTGTTGGTTTATGAGTTTGGAGAAGTGGACATCACTTATTGGAAAAAGAAAGATGAGTACATTAGTGAAATTGTTGAAGAATTGACAGACGAAGCGATTGATGAATATGAAGCTTTGTTGCTGGAAGAATATGATGAGGAAGAGTTTTCAACCGCCGAATATGCTGACGAAATTGAAGAGGATGACGACCATAAGAAAAAAAATAAGAAAAAGAAAAAATAACTTTCAATAAGAAGATTGAATAAAGAAAGGCCGGCATTGTCGGCCTTTTGCGTTTGGGTAAGTTAACAAAATGGAAAACGATGCATGCGGGCTCCTTAGGTAATATCGCATCTGTCTAACTCATCAAACCCATACAATACTTACTTAATAAACCTGCCAACATAAGGTAATTTTTGAAACTCGGCTTTCTCTACCTTCACAATAAGCCATGAATATGCCAGTAAAAGTATACCGCCCATTAGCAGGTTGAATACCATGTTGGGCCATAAAAATATTAGGCCTTTATGTAAGTAGAAAAGTAAGACGACAATAAAAATATAGGCTACCAGTTTTTTCCAGGCATAGGGAATTTTATACTCCTTTTGTCCCCAAACAAAACTGATGATCATCATAATGCCATAACATAATAAAGTTGCCCAGGCACAAGCCATATAACCAAAACGTGGAATAAATAGGTAATTGATGAGCAAGGTTACAAATGCTCCGAAGAGTGTGATATAAGCACCTGCCATAGTGCGATTGCTAAGCTTGTACCAAATGCTTAGGTTATAATAAATGCCAAGAAAAATGTTGGCTAACAACAGAATGGGTACTACGCCCAATCCCTCCCAATGCTTGGGTGCAATAAAATACCGCCAGATGGGTATAAATAAACTAACCACCAAAAACATTAATGTAACGGTAATGACAAAAAATTTCATTACCCTGGCATAGGTGCGTTGGGGGTTTAAGCCTTGCGATTGTTTAAAGAAAAAGGGTTCGGCCGCCATGCGAAACGCCTGTATAAAAAGTGTGATGAGAATAGAAAGTTTATAACAGGCATTATACACGCCTACCTGTTCTTCTTTAAATGTTATGGTGCCGGGCACCCACCACCTCAACATGATGCGATCAAAAGTTTCATTAATCATTCCGCCCATACCCGCAACAACCAATGGTAAAGAATAGATCATCATTTCTTTCCATAAGCGGGTATTGAACTCCAGTTTGATGGCGCCAATCTCATTAGCCAGCAGCAACAGGGTAAAGACAGATTGCAGCACATTAGCCAACACCACATACACCACCGGGTTTACATCGGCACGATAAAATAAGCCCACCCAACTGTGCGGATTTTTTTGCAAAACCCACGGACAATAGCTAAGGAAAAATATGGTGGCGCCTATGTTTAGAAATATTCCTGCAATGCGAATGAATGCATATTTCTTTGGCCGGCCTTGCTGCCGCAGCCTGGCAAATGGCATGGTACTGAGCGTATCTAAAATAATAATGGCTATGCTTAGTTGAATAAGAATAGGGTAGTTTATAATACCTGTAAACAGCGCAAACTGATCCCGAAAGAGCCATAATAAAATGCCCAGGAAGAAGGTGGATATAAAGAGAGAAATACTTGCGGTGCTGTAGATGGTTGCCTCGTTTTTTTCGCGATGCGAAAACCTGAAATATGCTGTTTCAAAACCATAGGTAAAAATTACATTCAGCAAAGGTATTGCTGCATATACCAGGCCCTGCTTTCCGTAGTCGGCCTTTGTTAAAACCATAGTTAAATAAGGCGTTAGTAAGTAATTTATAAACCTTGCAGCAATAGAACTGAATCCATACCAAATGGTTTGCCCGGCTAAGTTTTTAATGCCACTCAAATTATATCAGTTGTTTGTTTAACAAAAATAGTGGGAACCGCAGAATACATTGCAAGTATTGAAAGGGGTTGATCAATTTAACTAATAAGGAGACGAAAATCTTTTATCGTTGAGGAAGGCTGTATCGGTAAGCGTATATAGGAATGATTTGATCTGGCCTATTTCGAAATTGCTTATAGGTATTTTATTTTTTACCAAAGGATCAGTGGTTGGACCAGCAACAACTTTACTTCTGTAATGCTCCATCAATAAATCGAACGAGTT
>JANPPB010000123.1:0-4472 GCA_031428295.1 Segetibacter sp.
CAAAATCAACTAACCATTAAAAATTTATTGACACTTCCTTTTACAAAAATACAACCCTGGCATTCCGGGTTTTTAACCAGACAGTCGTAGCAGTTTGAGTGGTATGAATGATTACCTTGATAAATACAGCACCTGCTTATATTTTTCGACAAGTATAACCGGCATAGTTTGTTGATCGTAAAAAAAGATTGCACCAAACTATCTTAAACAGGGTTTCAGATAGTTTAAAATTTACTTTTCAACCTAATTTTTAACTACTTTTATTCTTCATCTTAATAGTTTCTATATGGCCATATTTAACCTGCAGATAAACGGAAAACAATACAAGGCTGATGTTTCGCCTGATACTCCTGTGTTATGGGTTTTACGCGATAACCTGGGTTTGGTGGGCACCAAATTTGGATGTGGATTGGCGCAATGCGGAGCTTGTACTATACATTATAATGGCGTGGCAGTACGCTCTTGTATGTTGCCCGTATCCAGTGTAAAGGATGCAAAAATTACCACCATCGAAGGTTTGTCAGCAAACGGTGATCATCCCCTGCAAGAGGCATGGAACGAAGTGGATGTTCCTCAATGTGGGTATTGCCAGGCCGGCCAGATTATGACCGCCGCTGCCTTACTAAAGCAAAAGCCACACCCTACCGACGAAGAAATTACAAACACCATGAATAGCAATATTTGCCGTTGTGGTGCCTACCATCGCATTCATGAAGCCGTAAAATTAGCCAGCACAAAAATTTAATTTATGCAAACCATACAAAATAAAAGCAGAAGAGAATTTTTAAAGTTATCCGCTTTAACCGGTGGTGGTTTTATGCTGGGTTTTAGTTGGCTTTCCTCAGAGGCAGCAGGCGTGGGACCGGCAGGTAAAGAATTTGCGGATCGAAAAATTTTATTCAACAGCTACCTCTCCATCGCTACCGATGGAACCATTACTATTTTAAGCCCCAACCCTGAGTTAGGTCAAAACATCATGACTTCTTTCCCTATGGTGGTTGCCGAAGAACTTGATGCCGATTGGTCTCATGTAAAAGTGTTACAGGCAAAACTGGATACCAGTCTGTTCGACCGTCAGCTTACCGGTGGCAGCGGTGCCGTTCCTCACTCATGGAAGTTATTGAGAAATGCGGGGGCTACAGCACGCCAGATGCTGGTAACTGCTGCCGCAACTCAATGGAATGTACCTGTTGAAGAATGCACCACCTCGGACAGTTTTGTAATGCATGCTAAAACAGGAAAGAAATTAGGTTATGGTGAGTTAGCAGATGCTGCCGGCAAACTAGCGGTGCCTGCCAATGTAAAATTTAAAGACCGTAAAGACTTTAAACTCATCGGTAAGTCAATTACCAATATTGCCAATAAGGATATTGTTACCGGTAAGGGTATGTTTGGGCTGGACTTTTACCGCGAAGGAATGTTGTTTGCCATGCTACAGCGGGCACCTGTATTTGGTGCCAAAATAAAATCAGTAAATGCAGATGCAGCTAAGGCCATGCCCGGCATTGTTGATGTGGTAACCTTTGGCAGCAATGTAGCCGTGGTTGGTAAGTCAACCTGGGAAGTAATGAAAGCACGGAAAGCTGTAAAGATTGAATATGAAACAGGTGCTTCGCTTGAAAGTACCGCCGATCATGATAAGCTTTTCATTGATAAAATGAATAATGGTACTGCCACCGTTCGAAGAAAAGAGGGTGATGTTGAGACTGCTTTTAAGGATGCGGCTAAGATAATCAAACACGAATTTCAATGCCCGTTTTTGTCGCACAGTCCCATGGAGCCGATGAACTTTTTTGCCCATGTTAGACCTGATGGTGTTGAGTTGGTTGGTCCCACTCAAACACCCGGCAGTGCACGGGCAGCAACAGCCAAATTGTTAGGTATAGCTGAAGATAAAATTACGCTGGACATTACCCGGTTAGGGGGTGGATTTGGACGCAGGCTAAAAACAGATTATGTAACTGAAGCGGCAGAACTGAGCAGCATTATTAAAGCCCCGGTAAAAGTAATCTGGACAAGAGAAGATGATATGACAGGGGGAAGCTACCGCCCTGCGGTACGCTATCGGTTTGAAGCCGCGCTGGATAGCAAAGGCAACATGACTGCATATAAGTTGAGAGGAGTTGGTATCAATTCAGGCAATAGCACCCGGGAAGATAATTTTCCATCAGGCGCAGTAGACAATTTATTGATTGATACAGTTGAGCACAATAGCCCGATAACTACCGGTGCCTGGAGAGCCCCGATTACAAATTTTCTTGCATTTGCAGAGCAGTCCTTTTTAGATGAAGTAGCAAGGGCAGCCGGCAAAGATCCTATTCAGTTTAGATTGGAATTATTACAGAAGGCACGTACCCAACCTGCAGGTGCCGTTAAATACGATATTGACCGTATGGAAGCCGTAACCAGAAAAGTGGCTGAAATGTCGAACTGGGGCAAAAGCGCCAAAGGCATTTTCCAGGGCTTCAGCGTTTATTTCTCACACAGGTCGTACGTAGCACAGGTTGCTGATGTGGCAATGGTTGCCGGCAAGCCAGTGGTAAAGAAAGTGTATGCTGCATGCGATTGCGGCCAGGTGATAAATTTAAGTGGCGCACGCCAGCAGGTTATGGGTGGTATAGTTGATGGCATGGGTCACGCCATGTATTCGAAACTAAGTTTTAAAGATGGTGCTACCGTGCAGAAAAACTTTGATACTTACCGGCTCATCCGTATGAAGGAAATACCAGCGGTAGAAACGCATTTTATGGATAATGGTATTGACCCAACCGGGTTGGGAGAACCGGCTTTGCCACCAACAGGAGGTGCTATTGCTAATGCAGTGTTTAATGCAACAGGTAAGCGTATGTCGAGTCAGCCTTTTATGGACGAAGAAGTGTTTAAAACACCTCTAAAATCCAAGCTGCCACCAAGCAGTTTTGAAAGAGCTAAGAAAGCATAATTGCTTGCAGTAATAAATTTAAGACCCCTTGCAAAAGGGGTTTTTTGATTCAATCTGTTCAGTTAAAGAAGAAATTGTTTTTTGTTGTCTCATTGGCTGATAAGATTATATTTTTATTTTGGCTTTACTTATGAATGATGAGCAGTTTGCCAGCAAAAAATGAGCATTAATTAAACCTAAAAAACAACTCTAACCACCAGGTCGAATAAGATTTGACAGATATTTTAAATGCTGTCATTTTTAGGAAGTTTTGATCTAACTCTCTCTAAAATGATGCTACACCTAAGTCCTATCTAAATTAATTTTCCTTTAATAGCCTTATTGTGAAGGGTGGGGCAACGATTTGCAGTCAATAAACATCAATCTACCGGCACCTGATTATTTTAAAAGGGGTATTACATACATTGTGATGCCCTAAACCTTAACTGATGAATTGCAGATTGTTGTTGACCCTTCTTTTCACGGGGGTTGTTCATTTTTTATATGCCCAGGATTTTTCAAATAAGGGTAAGGATTTTTGGCTGGCTTATCCATCGCATATTGACGGTACTGCTTCGGTTATGGGCATATATATTACCTCCGATGTAAATACAACAGGCACCATACAGGTAGGCCCCACTGCCACGATACCTTTTACGGTATCGGCCAACCAGGTAACCCGAAAGTTTCTTGGCAATTCAGCCGCACATGATGCCAGCAACTCATATGTTTTAATTACCCAACAGGATGGCGTTAAAACCAATGCCGCCATTCATATTACATCTGACAGGCCGGTGGTGGTATATACTCATATCATCCGTTCGGCCCGGTCAGGCGCCTGCCTGGCATTACCCACACCTGTTTTAGGTTTGGAATATATTGCCCCCAGCAATAACAGTGTTGGTGGCAACCCAGGCAGCGATGCTCAGGGAATTGGCGAGATAACAGTTGTAGCAACACAACCCAACACGGTAATTGAAGTAACCCCCACTCTTAACGGAAGAGCGGGCAGGTTTGCTAATATGCCTTTCCAGGTTACCTTACCTGCAGCGGGGGATGTATACCAGTGGCAGGGAATTCAAAATGGAGATATTTCAGGCACGAGGATAAAATCTATCTCCATTGGCAATGAATCTTGTAAACCCATAGCTGTTTTTTCAGCCTCTACCTGGTCGGCGTTTGATTGTACCAGTGCCTCCGGGGGCGATAACCTTTTTCAGCAATTGTTTCCTTTACGGTCGTGGGGCAAACGATTTATAACAGCGCCTTTTATTAATCGCCCGTACGATCTGTACCGAATTTTTGTGGACAATCCCGCTACAAAAGTTACTGTTGTAAATAATGGCATTACTTCTCAACTTACCCCCTCAGCGTATAATACAGCCGGCGGCTTTTATGCCATTAAAACCACTAATCCCTTATATATTGAAGGCGATAAGCCCATATCGGTAGTGCAATATATTGTAGCTCAAAACTGCAAAACCGGCTGCTCCACCAATACTACCAACACCGACTGTTATGCCGATCCTGAAATGGTGTTGCTTAATCCTAT
>JANPPB010000124.1:0-5761 GCA_031428295.1 Segetibacter sp.
CAACTGTAACACCTGCCGCCCTACCCTGCAAAAGATTCTGAATGTTGGATCCGGGATTAGCGGTTAACTCTTTTACGTTAACAACGGCCACTGAACCCGTAATGTCTTTTTTTGCCTGGGCTGTATAACCGGTAACGACAATTTCTGTTAATGTAGCATTGGTGGCTTTGAGTGAAATATTTACAGGCCCGGTTCCATTAACTGAAACTTCCATTTTTTCAAAACCAACGTTAGTAATGACCAGCGTTGATTGGTTGGGACCCGCGTTAATAGAAAATCTACCATCAGCATTAGACTGAGTAGCTGTGGTACTACCTTTAATTAAGATAGTTGCACCTGAAATAGGTTCATTGTTCGTTCCGGTTATTCGTCCTGTTATAGTCTTTTGGGCGAATGCCGGTAAGGCTAAGAGTAAAATAAAGAACGCATTTAATAAACCGTACTTAGTAAGTTTTTTTAGCATAGCAAATAGTTTTTTGTAAAAAAAAAGCTAAATCTATATCATCTTAATATTCTTAACAAAAGTTTTATTTTAATCTTCTGTAAACGTTTTATTAACATCATCGGTGACTGGCCTTTTCCTCCGGCGAGTAATTAAAAAAAATCCGCATCCACCGATGCTTTTAGAAGATTTTAAATTATGTAGGGTAAGCAACTTTATGCAATAGTTGTAGCAATTAAAATTTAAACCAACATTATTGAAATAAAAAAAGCCACCCAAAGGTGGCTTTCTAATATGTAACAATTTAAGTTTATATCTTAAAGTGAGAGAAGGCTTTGTTTGCCTCAGCCATACGGTGTGTATCCTCTTTCTTTTTAAAAGCTCCACCTTCACCTTTACTTGCTGCAATAATTTCGTTGGCCAATTTTTCAGCCATACTACGACCATTTCTGTCCCGGCTAAAACGTACCATCCATTTAATGCTTAAAGAAATTTTGCGATCCGGACGGACCTCAGAAGGAATTTGAAATGTAGCACCACCAATACGACGGCTTCTAACCTCTACACCTGGTGTAATGTTGGCCAGGGCTCTTTTCCATATCTCATACCCATCTTCGTTGGTTTGTTTTGAAACTTTATCAATTGCATCGTAAAAAATAGTTAGTGCAATACTTTTCTTACCCTGCCACATAATGTTGTTTACAAAACGAGTAACCAGCTTGTCGTTAAAACGAGGATCTGGGGCTAAAGGAATTTTTTTCGGTTGCGTTTTACGCATGGCTTGTATTGATTTTTACAGCAGGGCTGTTGTTTTTATTTATTTTTTATCTCATTAAACCGCGATGCGGATTTTGAAATACTATTTCTTAGCTTTTAACTTTTTGGTACCGTATTTAGACCGACTTTGTTTACGGTCTTTAACACCGGCAGTGTCAAGGCTTCCGCGAACAATATGGTAACGTACACCCGGTAAATCTTTAACACGACCACCACGGATTAACACAATTGAGTGCTCCTGTAAGTTGTGACCTTCTCCCGGAATGTAAGCGATAACCTCAATCTTATTTGTTAAACGAACCTTGGCCACTTTACGTAAAGCCGAGTTTGGTTTTTTAGGTGTGGTAGTGTAAACCCTTGTGCATACACCACGGCGCTGAGGACAGGCATCAAGAGCTCTTGATTTGCTTTTTGCCTTAATGATTTCTCTACCTTTTCTAACTAATTGTTGTATTGTAGGCATGTGTACCTTTTATATTTTTTCGGACGGCAAAAGTAAGAGCAAATAATGTAACTACAAAAATGTTTGCCACTAAATTTTATTATCACTCTAAAAAACCTATTTCTCCGCCTATAAAAACAATGAACTGGGATATTAAAAATCTTTCGAAGGTTTTGAAACCAAATTTATCTTCCATGTTGATTATTTATACTTTAAACATCCAACCATACTGGTCTTCAACCCTTCCTTCCCTAATATTATCGAGTCTTCTTTTTAATTCGGTAGATATCTTATAGTTTTTTACCTCAAATTCCATTACAAAATCCTGATATTTTAACTCGCACAAGTTTGATATAGTTGCCGCAGTTCCGGTGCCAAAAACCTCCAATAAGCCACCATTATTATATTGCTCAACTATTTCATCAATACTAATTGACCGCTCTTCCACCTCAAGTCCCATTTCTTTTAAAATAGTTATTGCGCTGTCACGGGTTACTCCTGCGAGTATGGTTCCTGAATTCAGGTCGGGTGTTATTGCTTTATTTCCTATGATAAAAAAAACATTCATAGTCCCAATCTCCTGCACATACTTATGTTCAAAAGCATCGGTCCATAGTACCTGGTCATAACCAAGGCTTTTTGCATCTGCAGTGGGTAGCATACTTGCGCCATAATTTCCGGCAGTCTTTGCAAAGCCTATACCTCCCGGAGCTGCCCTGGTGTATTTTTCTTCTACATAAATACGCATTGGTTTATTATAGTAAGGCCCGGTTGGACTACAAATAATGAGGAACTTATATTTTTCGCTCGGTTTTACGCCAATTACGGCATCGCTTGAAAACATAAAGGGCCTTATATAAAGAGAATGATCTTTTTGATCAGGTATCCATTTACGCTCTATATCAATTAACAAACGCATACCCTCCATAAAAACCTCCTCGGGCACGGCAGGCATCTGCATTCTGGCTGCAGAGAGATTAAAACGTAAAAAATTGTCAATAGGCCTGAATATGCTTACAACACCACTATCATCTTTGTAAGCTTTTATACCTTCAAATATTGCCTGGCCATAATGTAAAGCAGCAGTTGAGGGGTCTATCAATAATGGTTGGTAAGGCTTGATTTCCACAGATTTCCATTCTCCATCTTCGTAATCCGCCTCAAGCATGTGATCTGTGAAGTATTTACCAAAGGGTAAATTTTGCAAGGAAAAATCTTCAAGTTTACTTGTTTTTACTTTCTGCACATTGATGTTGAGAGCTGCTGTCATACCATTATTTTTGTTTTTGCAAATAAACGAAAAAATGGCCTGTAAGGCTCAATAAAATAAATGCCACATGACTGATTTTAAGGCACAATTACCTCCATTTATAATAGCGGAGTTATATAAAAGTTCTCTTGTTGAAATAGACTTGGAAACCAAAACTACCACGTCAAATAAAGATGAATTTGATTCAATAATTTTTAATGATAATACCAAAGAACCTATTGATGCTGAAAAGATTTACATAGGAAATAACATGAAGTTTATAAGCATAGTTGTTGCTGAAAACACAGAAAAGTTTTTGAATGATAGTGATCTTAAGTTTTTAATGAGCATTCTGAAAGCCTGTCAACTCCGTAAAGATGACATTGCCATTTTTAATCAATTAAAAACCCCGGTTACTTACAGTTATTTAAAAGAAACCCTTGAAGCGAAATATATATTGGTTTTTGGGATTGAACCTACCGAAATAAAGCTTCCCTTTATTATCCCGCATTTCCAGGTACAACATTATGCTGGTTGCACTATTATTATAGCTCCACCCCTTACTGATATGAATAAAGATGATAATGCAGGAAAAATTTTGAAAACAAAATTGTGGATGAGTCTTCAACGTTGTTTTAGCCTGGATAAACCAACAAAAAAATAATAAAATCAACAAACAATTGAAATACAAACAATTGAAAATAAAAAGCAAATGAGAACATTAATATTTGCAACCAACAACCAACATAAAGTTGATGAGATTAAAAATGTTGTTGGAAATAATTATAGCATTGTTTCGTTAAAGGATGCTGGAATAATCATTGATATTCCGGAACCATACAACACACTGCAAGAGAATGCCATTACCAAGGCTGAGACGATTTTTGAATTAACAGGTAAAGATTGTTTTAGCGAGGATACAGGGCTTGAAGTAACTGCCTTGAACGGTGAACCGGGAGTTAAAAGTGCCCGTTATGCCGGGGAGGATAAAAGCTTTGCCGACAATATTGATAAGTTACTTTATAATATGAAGGGTATTACAGGCAGGGAAGCTACATTTAAAACCGTCATATGCCTTATTTTAAATGGCGAGAAAATATTGTTTGAAGGAGCATGTAAAGGAATGATTACTGAGGAACGATCGGGTGATGGTGGTTTTGGATATGACCCGGTTTTTAAACCTGACGGATCTTTGAATACCTTTTCTGAAATGAGTCCTGCGGAAAAAATTCAAATTAGTCACCGGTCTAAAGCAGTACTTAAACTATTGGCCCACCTTTCCACCAGTGGGAATTTTGGCACCATATAGAGAAAAATAAATAGAATTCTGCAACCTTGTAAATTATTTGGTCGTCTCATAAAAATATTGCTTTAACTCAAGCGTTAAACTTAAAATCACCCCGCTTTCTATAAAGAGATATTTCAACTTGAAACCTCTTAATAATAAAAGCGCAAAAACCAGGAAAATAATGAAAACCACAACTGTTCAACCAAACAATTTGCAGAGCCATTTATTGGGGAAAAGCCCAACCATCAATGAAATTTACGAAAATGACAACGAAATAAATTTCAAAAACTTTACCTTACCCGTACCCATGACCGAACAAGAAGTAGCCCCCCCGTTGCATGTTTGGGACAAGATTGCCCGTATATTAGATGAACAGGACAGCAAGAAGCAGTTCTTTCAGCAATCGTCCCTCCATTACTTTCAACCACAAACATTTATTCAAACCAGGTCTGCCAATTACAAATACCTCTTAGCATTTTTAGGAGCTGCTATAGTTGTTGGCATTGTATGGTTACTTACCTGATTTTTTTAGGCATCTCCTATTCTGAAATTGAAATAACGATCTACAAATTGTAGTAGTATTATTGTAGAATGGAAAGGATTAAGCTTCAATTATCCCATCAGTTTTTATTTACAACAAACCTTAACATCCGAATTACAGATATTAATTATGGTGGCCACGTAGGCAATGATACTTTCCTATCGTTGATCCATGAGGCCCGCCAGCAGTTTCTCAAACATTACAGCTACTCAGAATTAAACTTTGCAGGTGTTGGATTGATAATGGTTGATGCAGCTATTGAATATAAAAAAGAACTTAATTACGGAGAGACCGTAAAAATTTCTGTAGCTGCCTTAAACTTTAATAAAATTGGGTTTGATATGCATTACCTGCTTGAAGTTGACAATAAGGGAATTTACACTGTAGCAGCTAAAGCCAAAACTGGCATGCTTTGTTATAATTACGATTTAAAGAAGAAAATGCCGGTGCCTGAAGAAGTTCTTCAAAAATTCGCTATCCCTTTAGCCTGATTACTTATTCCAGATTTTCCAGCTTTCCTCAGCCTGAATGATCAGCATTTCAGCACCATTCTCAATTGTTGCTCCCTGCTGCTTGCCCTTTTTTAAAAATAATGTTTCAGCAGGGTTATAAACCAGGTCGTATAAATAATGCTGATTGCTTAATAGTTCGTATGGAAGCGGCGGAAACTGGTGCACTTCAGGATAGGTTCCTAATGGAGTGGTGTTGATAATGATGGAATACACATCCAGAATAGATGCATTGATGTCCTCATATACTATCGTATTGTTTGCAGCGGAACTTCTGCTCACAAACAAAAAATTTATGTTTAATTGTTGAAGCGTAAATGCTACTGCCAATGACGCTCCGCCGGTTCCAAGTATAAGGGCTTTTGTATGGTGAGGCTGCAAATGCGTTTCAAAAGTTTTTCTAAAGCCAATGGTATCGGTATTGTAACCAATAGTTTGCCCATGTTTAAAGGAGATGCAATTACAGGCCTGGATAGCTTTTACTTCGGCGGACAGGCTGGATAAATAAGGAAG
>JANPPB010000125.1:0-3431 GCA_031428295.1 Segetibacter sp.
CGCGACCTGCGCAAAGCAAGTATTGATGCGATTAACCAGGTGAATGCCGAAGAGTACAAAGAATACAACGACCCCGAAATTTTGTCGCGTATATCGCAATACGAGATGGCTTATAAAATGCAGATTGCAGCTCCTGAAGTAATGAACATTGATAATGAGCCGCAATATATTCACGATATGTATGGCACCCAGCCCGGCAAGGCCTGCTTTGCCAACAACGTTTTGCTGGCAAGAAAGCTGGTGGAGAAAGGCGTACGGTTTGTACAGTTGTTTGACTGGGGTTGGGATACCCATGGCACCGATGCAAGCCTGGCGATTGACATTGGCTTAGTCAACAAATGTCGCGAAGTAGATAAAAGCACAACTGCCCTGTTGCTCGACTTAAAACAAAGAGGTTTATTGGAAGAAACATTGGTAGTATGGGGTGGGGAATTTGGCAGAACCCCAATGATGGAGAACAGGGAAGGAAAGCAAAATCCTTTTAAGGGCAGAGACCATCACACTGAAGCATTTACGATTTGGATGGCAGGTGCCGGTATAAAAAAAGGCTTCAGTTTTGGGGAGACAGATGAGATTGGTTACAGCACAATCAGCGGTAAAGTTGAACCGTTTGATATACAGGCAACGATCTTAAACCAGTTGGGTTTTGACCATGAAAAGTTAACCTACGATTTTCAGGGAAGGCCGTTTAGGCTAACCGATACAAGAGGAAAAGTGATCAATGAGATTTTGACTTAGGAAAGACATTAGGGCATTGGTCAATGGGTCATTAGCCAATATTTAACTTATATAGGTTACTCTCGTCGAAATTGTTTTATGATCGATGATAAAGTGAGCCGTCATGCTGAATTAATTTCAGCATCTCCTGGAGAGATTGATTTAAAATTTCGGGTTTCGAATCAAGTTATAAAGAATCCGCGAATGTAAACGACATTGAATGGTCTTTAGTCAATAGTCAATTGAATTTAAGCATTGACATCCTTTTTACTTTTTACTTTTTACTTTTTAATTACTACTTATAACCTATAACTTAAAACTACTTTGAAGCGACGAAAATTTTTACACCACACAGCCTCGGCTACCACAGCTATGCTACTTGCTAAAATGGATGTATTTGCTTTACCATTGTCAATCACTCAAATGAAAAATGATTACAAACTGGTTGTACTTGGTACCAACTGGGGCTTTACAGGAACCGTAGATGCATTTTGTGCAAAAGCTAAGAAAGAAGGCTACGATGGCATCGAAATGTGGTGGCCCACAAAAAAAGAAGGGCAGTATGAATTATTTGCAGCCCTCGAAAAACACAGTCTCAAGGTTGGTTTTCTGGTGGCGGGGCATGAGCATAATTTTAGTGAGCACTTTGCTTCATTTAAAAAAATGATTGATGCCGCAGTTGGCAATACCAACCCAAAGCCTTTGTACATCAATTGTCATTCGGGTAAAGACTATTTTTCGTACGAGGATAACAAACGCATCATCGATTATACCCTGGAACTTGCAGCAAAAACGGGATTGAAAATATGCCATGAAACCCACCGGTCACGTATGTTGTACGCAGCACCTATTGCCAGAAACTTTATTGAAAAAATACCCAACCTGCGGCTAACGCTGGATGTGTCGCATTGGTGTAATGTGCATGAAAGTTTATTAAGCGATCAGCAGGAAACCATGAACCTTGCGCTGCAACGGGTGGATCATATACATGCAAGAATTGGCCATGCCGAAGGCCCGCAAGTAAACGACCCGAGGGCACCCGAATGGGAACAGGCTGTTAAGGCTCATTTTGCCTGGTGGGATGCCATTGTAAAAATGAAAAAAGAGAAAGGTGAAACCATCACTTTTCTTACAGAGTTTGGTCCGCCCGATTACATGCCCACCGAGCCGTATACCCGTAAGCCACTGGCCGATCAATGGGCCATCAACGTACACATGATGCAGTTGCTTAGAAAAAGGTATGGCTAGAAGCTGCGAGCTATAAGCTATGAGCAGTGGCTTGTATTCGAAGCTAAAAAGTCATAACCATAAAACATAGATATGCGCAACTTCAAAGAATTAAAAATTTGGCAGAAAGGTTTCGATATTGCGATAAAATCATAAAAGATTACTGCGCAGTTTCCAAAGGAAGAAAAATATTCAGTTACTTCTTAAATCACAAGGGCCGTTGTTTTTATTCCTTCTAATATTGCTGAAGGAAGTAGCCGAAGCAGCGATAAAGATGATAATCGTTTTATTGAAATTTCTTTAGGTTCTTCGTTTGAATTAGAAACACAACTACTGTTATCTCAATCACCCCGCTTTGGAGAAAAGCGATTATGCGATGACATATTGAAGGATGTTGATGAAGAACAAAAAATGCTTATCAGCTTTATGAACAGGTTAAAAAAGTAAGTTAGTTTGTATATGCTCAAAGCTAAAATCTCATAGCTGTTTTTCTTATGATTGAATTAATAGGCCATTTTCATCCACTGCTTGTTCACCTGCCTATAGGCATTTTATTAATTGGCTTGTTACTGCAATGGCTGTCGCGAAAACAAGCGTATGCAGGAATTCAACCTGCAGTTAAAGTCATTCTTTTAATAGGAACCATTACAGCCCTATTCTCCTGCATTACGGGATATATGCTTTCTATAAGCGATGATTACGACCAGTCAATGATTAACTGGCACATGTGGTTTGCCATTGGCGTTTTAGTGGTTTCTGCCATATTGTATACAAAGGCAGTAAACCCAAATGTGCAGGTTAACAAGACACTATTATCTTTATCGCTGCTTGTTATGTTACTGGTAACGGGTCACCTCGGCGGTTCTTTAACCCATGGGTCGGACTATTTAAGTAAACCGCTGGCCCGGCTTTTCAGCAACGACAGTAACTCAATAACTACTATAAAACCATTGCCGAATGTACAGGAAGCCATGGCTTATAACGATGTGATACGCCCCATACTTGAAACCAAATGTTACTCGTGCCACAATGCCAATAAAAAAAAAGGCGGCTTGCGTATGGATGACATCACCCTCTTAATGAAAGGAGGAAAAGAAGGAAAGGTAATTGACCTGGAGCATACGGATAGCAGCGAATTGCTGAAACGTTTGTTGTTGCCAACAGACAATGACGACCACATGCCACCAAAAGAAAAACCTCAGCCTACAGAAAGCCAGGTGGCATTGATACATTGGTGGATCAGCAGTAATGCAGATTTTATTAAGAAGGTTAAAGAACTTCCACAAACTGATTTAGTGAAGCCTGCCTTGCTGGCCTTACAACAGCCGGTAATTAATACCATGATAAAGCCCATCATCCCGGCGAAGCCGGTAAAAAAAGCAGATGAAAAAATACTGGAACAACTACAAAAAAATGATATAACCGTTTTGCCTGTGGCACAGAGCAGCAACTATTTATTAGTTACTATTACTGATAAAAAATCCATC